>NZ_BCAZ01000022.1:0-81476 GCF_001320205.1 Pseudomonas sp. NBRC 111123 | reverse complement strand
AGCCCCAAAAGGAAGGCCCGGGGCTTTTGCAAGCCCCGGGCCTTCCTGCATCAGCACCCCACTATCAGTGGAACTGCTCTTCCTCGGTCGAACCGGTCAGTGCGGTCACCGACGAAGCGCCACCCTGGATCACGGTGGTCATGTCGTCGAAGTAGCCGGTGCCGACTTCCTGCTGGTGCGCCACGAAGGTGTAGCCTTTGCTGGCGTCGGCGAATTCCTGCTCCTGCAGCTTCACGTAGGCGGTCATGTCGTTGCGGGCATAGTCGTGCGCCAGGTTGAACATGCCGTGCCACATGTTGTGAATGCCGGCCAGGGTGATGAACTGGTGCTTGTAGCCCATGGCCGACAGTTCGCGCTGGAACTTGGCGATGGTTGCGTCGTCCAGGTTCTTTTTCCAGTTGAAGGAAGGCGAGCAGTTGTACGACAGGATCTGGTCCGGGTATTCCTTCTTGATCGCTTCGGCGAAGCGGCGGGCTTCGTCCAGGTCCGGCTTGGCGGTCTCGCACCAGATCAGGTCGGCGTACGGCGCGTAAGCCAGGCCGCGGGCGATGGCCTGGTCGAGGCCGGCACGCACCTTGTAGAAGCCTTCACGGGTACGCTCGCCGATCACGAACGGCTGGTCGTATGGGTCGCAGTCGCTGGTCAGCAGGTCAGCGGCGTTGGCGTCGGTACGGGCCAGGATGATGGTTGGCACACCCGATACGTCGGCAGCCAGGCGCGCGGCCACCAGCTTCTGCACGGCTTCCTGGGTAGGTACCAGTACCTTGCCACCCATGTGGCCGCATTTTTTCACCGAGGCCAGCTGGTCTTCGAAGTGCACGCCAGCGGCGCCTGCTTCGATCATGTTCTTCATCAGCTCGTAGGCGTTCAGCACGCCACCGAAACCGGCTTCGGCATCAGCCACGATCGGCGCGAAGTAGTCGATGTAGCCTTCGTCGCCCGGGTTCTTGCCGGCTTTCCACTGGATCTGGTCGGCGCGGCGGAACGAGTTGTTGATGCGCTTGACCACGGTCGGTACCGAGTCGACCGGGTACAGCGACTGGTCTGGGTACATGGACTCGGCCGAGTTGTTGTCGGCGGCCACTTGCCAGCCGGACAGGTAGATGGCCTGGATGCCGGCCTTGACCTGCTGCACTGCCTGGCCACCGGTCAGGGCGCCCATGCAGTTGACGAAATCTTTTTCTGGGCGGAAGGACGGGTGGGCACCTTGGGTGACCAGCTTCCACAGTTTTTCTGCGCCCAGGCGAGCCAGGGTGTGCTCCGGC
Organism: Pseudomonas sp. NBRC 111123; assembly: GCF_001320205.1. Lineage (NCBI taxonomy): Bacteria > Pseudomonadati > Pseudomonadota > Gammaproteobacteria > Pseudomonadales > Pseudomonadaceae > Pseudomonas > Pseudomonas sp. NBRC 111123. Next base: position 80,211 of record NZ_BCAZ01000022.1, on the reverse strand, counting down.
TGCAGGGAGCCACGCAGGCGAACGACATCGGCGGCGGTGTAGGTACGGGTCACGCCTTTCCAGCGCGGGTTCTCGGCCCAGTCTTTCTCGAGGGCTGCAATTTGCTGTTCGCGTGTCAGTGCCATGGAAATAAACCTCGTCGCATCGATCTTGGGTTAATTGTGCTGATGCTCGGGGCAGATCAGGGACCTGGCGGCTGTCCTGTTCGGGGGCGTGCGGCGGCGAACGCGAAGGCTCGAAGGGGAAGGAGGTGCAGGCCAGGCGCAAGTGTGCTCCGGCAGGTCGGCTCGTGGTTGCCTTGCTGCGGTGCTACGCGATTGCCAGAACTGCGGTGATGCGCTTCCGTCCCTCGGGACAACTTCTTCGTTGCAGTCGCAATCCCGTCGAACCGCCTTGTGGGCCGTATAGACACGAGGTGCCTCCAGGGGTGGAAGGAGTACGCCTCGAAGGCCCTTGCCAGGGCCCCTGATTAGCGGGAGCGAGGCCATCATGCCCTTGGGAAAAACACCCTGTCAAATGTTTTGTAGTGCTTTTTCTAACTTACTACATCCTTGGTCTAATGCGACTTGGCAGTCAGTTTCAAGGCCTTTGGTCGAGGCCTTGAATTGCCTGGGATCAGTCCAGAAGGTCGACTTTGACACGCAAAGTCATGTTTTCACCCCGTTGCGTGCTGTAGGTACGGCTTGACGGGTTACGGTCGGCTTGACTCTGCTGGTTGTGGCCGGCCAGGGTGATCCATTCTCCGAGCCTTCCGCTGATTGTCGTGTCGGTACTTTGCACTTTCACTACATCGGCACGTTCCTGGCTGATTCGGTCATTATTGGTGCTTATTTGCAGGCGAACCGTATCCCCGCTCAAGCTTGGCGTGACGTAGAAACCTTGGGTCACATTGCGGTATTCGGTGTTGCTCTGGATGCGCCCGTAGCCGTCGGTGCTGGTGCTGGTGATCGGGATGCTCTGGCCGACCTGAATCAGTGCCGGTTGGCCTTCGCTGGCCTGGATCTGCTGCAAGCCGCCTTCGCGGTTGCTGGTGCCATAGCGAATGACCTGGCCGTTGCCGCGGTTGTCCTGGTAGTTGCTGTCGGTGTTGTCGACACTGATCAGCAGGCGCTTGGGAACGGTGTCCAGCTGCTGCAGCAGGGCGCGCAGGTCGTCGATGCGTTCGGGGCTGGCGTTGACGATCAGCTTGTTCTCGAAGGCGCTGACGGTGCCGTCGCGGCCAATGAAGGCTTGGGCGGCGGGCAACAGCTCGGCGCTGCTGCGATGCTGCAAGGGCACCACCTCGGTGGCGGCCTGGGCAGTGAGGCTGGCGGCCAGTAGTAGCGAGGCGAAAAGGGGGCGTAGCGGCATGCTCATGTTCTCCGCAGGTGGAATCAACATGATGGCAAATTTGTCAGGTGTTTGCCGGCCCTGGATCACAGCTGCTTGTTTGCATGCTGCGGCTGAATGAATGCCGGGTGTTTTATCGGTTTTTATCTTGTAGGCTATAAATTATAGTCATCCAGATAATTGAGGATAATGGCATGTCGCCCTCCCGTCCGCTCCTGCGCCGTGAGCAACTGGCCAAGGCCCTGGCCCAGGATTTGGCCGGCGAATCGCTGGTCGATTACAGTTCGGGGATGTTCCTGGCTGCACCTCGGCGTACCGGTAAAAGTACCTTCCTCAACAACGACTTCATTCCCGAGTGTGTGCAGCGTGGCTGGCTACCGGTGTATGTCGACCTGTGGTCGGACCGCGACGCAGCCCCGGCAGACCTGATCAGCGGCGCGATCGGCACCGCGCTTGGCGGCTTCGAGAGTGCACTGGCCAAGGCGGCGAAAAAAGCCGGCATAGACAAGATCAACCTGCTGCGCACCCTCAGTTGGGACTTCACCCGTCCACAATTGCCCGCGGGCACTACCCTGGCTCAGGCGCTGGCGGTGCTGCACCAGGTGTCAGGGCAGATGGTGGTACTGATCATCGATGAAGCGCAGCACGCCCTGAACAGTGAGGAAGGCCTCAATGCCATGTTCGCCCTCAAGGCCGCACGCGACCACCTGAACCGGGGTGACCGCCCGGACGGCCTGCGCCTGGTGTTCACAGGTTCCAGCCGCGACAAGCTCGCCAATCTGGTGCTCAAGAGCAAGCAACCTTTCTTCGGTGCCAGCATTACCCCGTTCCCCTTGCTTGGGCGCGAGTATGTCGGCTTCATCACTGAGCTGTGGAACCGCCGCCTGGCCGACAGCAACCAGTTCAAGGCCGCGGACCTGGAATACGCCTTCGAGTTGGTGGGGCGGCGGCCTGAAATGCTCAACACGTTGCTGGCCGAGGTCAGCGTCGGCTTGGGCGAGGCGGCTAACCTGGGTGAGTTGCTGCGCACCGGCGCGCTCAATCACCAGGCCGGCGTGTGGAGCGATTACGAAAGCGCCTGGAATGAGTTGTCGCCCTTGCAGCAGGCGGTGCTTGAGATCATGGCCGAGCGCGCCCAGGGCCGGCAGCCGTTCTCGCCGTTCACCGAGCAGACCTTGCTCGATGTGGCGCGCAAGCTGGAGCAGGCCCGCGTCGAAGCCAATGCCAGCACGCCCAACGTGCAGAAGGCCCTGGACGCCCTGCGCGAGAAGGAGCTGGTGTGGAAGGCCAACCGCGGCGAGTACGCCCTGGAGGATGCATCGATGGCGCAGTGGCTGACCCGCACACGCCGATGACACGCCTTGCGGTGGCCGCTGCCAGACAAATTCCGTAACATCGCGGCCCTTGATTTTTCGTACCGTCCGCTTGGACTGCACCACAGGATGCCCATGAAACCCGCCCGACTACGTGCCGACCTGCTCGCCGGCCTGACCACCTCGTTTGCCCTGGTGCCCGAATGCATCGCCTTTGCCCTGGTGGCCCATCTCAACCCATTGATGGGGCTGTATGGCGCCTTCATCATCTGCACCCTGACGGCGTTGCTCGGCGGCCGCCCGGGCATGATCTCCGGGGCTGCAGGTTCCATGGCGGTGGTGATCGTCGCCCTGGTGGTGCAGCACGGTGTGCAATACCTGCTGGCCACGGTATTGCTGGGCGGGGTGGTGATGATCCTGTTCGGCCTGCTGCGTCTGGGCAAGCTGGTGCGGCTGGTGCCGTACCCGGTGATGCTCGGCTTCGTCAACGGCCTGGCGATCGTCATCGCCATGGCCCAGCTCGAGCACTTCAAGGATGGCGAACACTGGCTCAGTGGTGCACCGCTGTACCTGATGCTCGGCCTGGTGGCGCTGACCATGCTGGTGGTTTATGGGCTGCCAAAATTGACCCGCGCGGTGCCGCCGGCACTGGTGGCGATCCTTGGGGTTGGCGTGCTGGTGTACCTGTTCGACCTGCCAACGCGCACCCTCGGCGACATGGCGCACATCGCCGGTGGCCTGCCGCAGGTGGCCCTGCCGCAAGTGCCGTGGAACCTGGAAACCCTGAAGATCATCGCCCCCTACGCGGTGCTGATGGCCATGGTTGGCCTGCTGGAAACCCTGCTGACCCTCAACCTCACCGATGAGATCACCGAGAGCCGCGGCTACCCGGACCGCGAATGCGTGGCCCTGGGCGCGGCCAACATGATCTCCGGCCTGTGCGGCGGCATGGGCGGCTGCGCGATGATCGGGCAGACCGTGATCAACCTCAGTTCCAACGGCCGTGGCCGGCTGTCGGGCGTGGTAGCCGGGGTGATGATTCTGCTGTTCGTGCTGTTCCTGTCGCCACTGATCGAGCGCATTCCGTTGGCGGCACTGGTCGGGGTAATGTTCGTGGTGGCTCAGCAGACCTTTGCCTGGGCCTCGTTGCGGGTGCTGCACAAGGTGCCGGTGAGCGATGTGTTGGCGATCATCGCGGTGACGGTGGTGACGGTGTTCACCGACCTGGCCACTGCGGTGCTGTTCGGCATCGTCATCGCGGCGGTCAACTTCGCCTGGCAGCATGCCCGCGAGCTGTACGCCGACAGCCACGAGGACGGGGAAGGGTGCAAGCATTACCAGGTGCATGGCACGCTGTTCTTTGCCTCGACCGCGCCGTTTCTCAACCAGTTTGACCCGGCGGGTGATCCGGCCAAGGTCACCCTCGATTGCCGGCACCTGAGTTTTGTCGATTATTCGGCGATTGCGGCGCTGAAGACCTTGCGTGAACGCTATGCCAAGGCAGGCAAGCATTTGCGCGTGGTGCACCTGTCAGAGCGCTGCAAGAAGCTGCTGAAGCGGGCTGGCGAGCAGCACTGAGGCCAGCGGACGCGATCTTTGTAGGAGCGGCCTTGTGTCGCGAAGGGGCGCGCAGCGCCCCCGACAATCTCTGCTGCATGACTGAAGACCTGGGGCCGCTGCGCAGCCCTTTCGCGACACAAGGCCGCTCCTGCAGGGCGTGTGGGGTTCAGGGCTCCCCGCGGTTCTTCTTGACGATGGCATCGGCAATGCTCGCCGGTGCCTCGGCATAGCGGGTGAACTCCATCGTGTAACTTGCACGCCCCTGGGTCATCGAGCGCATCGAGGTGGCATAGCCGAACATCTCGCCCAGCGGCACTTCGGCACGGATCACCTTGCCCGCCGGCGTCTCGTCGCCATCCTGGATCATGCCGCGGCGCCGGCTCAAGTCACCCATGATGTCGCCCTGATACTCCTCCGGCGTCACCACCTCGACCTTCATCACCGGTTCCAGCAACACCGCACCGCCTTTCTGCGACAGCTGCTTGGTGGCCATGGACGCGGCGATCTTGTAGGCCATTTCGTTGGAGTCGACGTCATGGTAGGAGCCGTCGTACACCGCCGCCTTCAGGTTGATCAGCGGGTAACCGGCCAGCACGCCGTTCTTCATCTGCTCCTCGATGCCTTTCTGGATTGCCGGTATGTACTCGCGTGGCACTACGCCCCCGACGATCTCGTTGATGAACTCCAGGCCTTCCTTGCCTTCATCGCCGGGAGCAAAGCGAATCCAGCAGTGGCCATACTGACCGCGCCCGCCAGACTGGCGGACGAAGCGGCCCTCGATCTCGCAGGTGTTGCGGATCTTTTCGCGGTAGGCCACCTGCGGCTTGCCGATATTGGCGTCGACGTTGAACTCGCGTCGCATGCGGTCGACGATGATGTCCAGGTGCAGTTCGCCCATCCCCGAGATGATGGTCTGGCCGGTTTCTTCATCGGTGCGTACCCGGAACGACGGGTCTTCCTGGGCCAGCTTGCTCAGGGCGATGCCCATTTTCTCCTGGTCACCCTTGGTCTTTGGCTCGACGGCCACCGAAATCACCGGGTCGGGAAAGTCCATGCGCTCAAGGATGATCGGTTTGTCGATGTCGCAGAGGGTGTCGCCGGTGGTCACGTCCTTCATGCCGATCAGGGCGGCAATGTCGCCGGCGCACACGTCCTTGATCTCTGCGCGCTGGTTGGCGTGCATCTGCACCATGCGGCCGATGCGTTCCTTCTTGCCTTTTACCGAATTGAGCACGGCGTTGCCTGAGCTGAGCACGCCTGAATACACCCGGGCGAAGGTCAGGGTGCCGACGAAGGGGTCGGTGGCGATCTTGAAAGCCAGGGCAGAAAAGGGCTCTTTGTCGTCCGCGTGGCGCTCCAGGTGCTTTTCTTCGTCGTCTGGGTCGGTGCCCTTGATCGCCGGGATTTCCGACGGGGCAGGCAGGTAGTCGATCACCGCGTCGAGCATCAGTGGCACACCCTTGTTCTTGAACGAAGAACCCAGGATGGTCGGGACGATTTCGTTGGCAATCGTGCGCTGGCGCAGGGCGGCCTTGATCTCTTCGACGCTGAGTTCCTCGCCATCGAGAAACTTCTCGGTCAGCTCGTCATTGGCCTCGGCTGCAGCCTCGATCATGTGCGCGCGCCATTCGTCGGCCAGCGCCTGAAGCTCGGCGGGGATCTCTTCTTCGCGGTAGCTGGTGCCGTTGTCGGCATCGTTCCAGTAGATCGCCTTCATCTTCACCAGGTCGATCTGGCCGATGAAGTTCTCCTCGCTGCCGATGGCCAGCTGGATCGGTACCGGGTGATGCCCCAGGCGCTTGTCGATCTGCTTGACCACGCGCAAGAAGTCGGCACCCTGGCGGTCCATCTTGTTGATGTAGGCCAGGCGCGGCACGTGGTACTTGTTGGCCTGGCGCCAGACCGTCTCGGATTGCGGTTCGACGCCGTCGGCACCACTGAACACCACCACCGCGCCATCGAGCACGCGCAGCGAGCGCTCCACCTCGATGGTGAAGTCGACGTGGCCGGGGGTGTCGATGATGTTGAAGCGGTATTTGTCGGCGAACTGTTTGGTCGAGCCTTGCCAGAAGGCCGTGGTCGCCGCCGAGGTGATGGTGATGCCGCGCTCCTGCTCCTGGGCCATCCAGTCCATGGTCGCGGCGCCATCGTGCACCTCGCCCATCTTGTGGTTGACCCCGGTGTAGAACAGGATGCGTTCGGTGGTCGTGGTCTTGCCAGCATCCACGTGAGCGACGATGCCGATATTGCGGTACAGCTCGATGGGCGTTGTACGGGCCATGGCGGACTACCTGCGGCGATACGGATTCTCCCACGGTAGCAGAGCGGGGGAATCCTGCCTGACCGCCGGGCCGTCAGTCGGCCTGGGCTTGCAGCATCCATTGGCCGTCGATTTCGCGGGCCAGGCCGCTGGCCGGCAGCAGAGCCAGAAGGCGCTGGTGCAGGGCGGCTTCGGTGAAAGTCTTGAGGGTGGTGAGGTCCAGCGCACCGATCAGGCTGAGGTCGGCCTTGGTGTAAGACAGCCAGGCCTTTTTCAGCACCTGGGCGACGTCGCTGCCGGCGGTGCTGGCAAAGCGGCGGTGCCACGGGCGGCCTTCGAACGTGAAGTTGTGTGCATGGCTGTAGCTGTTGTCGTCGCTGCCTTCGGCGCAGCGGTAGCAGCGGCACGGGCCTTCACCGAAGGCGCTGCGCAGGTAGCTGTTGAAGTCCACGACGGGCTTGAGGGTCAGGCGTTTGTCGACCTCGAACAGGTCGGCGATCAGGGGTTCTTCGGCGCTCACTCAGGTGTCCTCGTGTGGTGTGGCGTGCATCGGCGGGCACCCTAACAGATCGGGCTCTACAGATCACCTGTTGCAGGTCTGGCCCTTTCGCGGGTGAACCCGCTCCCACAGTCAGTGTGCGTACCTTGAGCAATGTGCAATCTCTGTGGGAGCGGGTTTATCGAGGCGTCGAACCGCCGCGAAGAGGCCAGTAGAGACAATAGAGATCACCTGCCGTACTCTACGCGCCTTAACACGCCCAACCCTTTTTCGAGGTAACCCCGCTTGAGCACCAAGTACCCGTACACCGCCACCGTGACCATCAGCGCCGAAGACCGTGGCGGTGACACCGAGGCCTCGGAAAACCCCAACATGCGCGTGGGTCTGGAAGCGGTGACCGAAACCCTGAAGAAGGTGCATTTCGTCGGTACGCTCGCGGCCCCCGAGAAGTCGGCCACGCACATCTGCGTGACCCTGGAGAATGGCCTGACCTACTACGGCCCGATCGTCAACGGCCACGCCGAACTCGAAGGCGGCTGGATTGCCTTCGAGTCCGACATGCTCACCCCGCAGGAACTGGGCCTTTAAGCCTCATTCCAGCTCGGCCAGGCACTGCTCGAGGATATCCAGCCCCTCTTCGAGCACCTCGGCCTCGATAGTCAGCGGTGCCAGCAGGCGGATGATGTGCCGCGCCTTGCCGCTTGGCATCAGCAGCAGGCCCTTGGCTCGCGCCGCTTCCATTACCTTGGCCAGTTGCGCCGGGGCCGGGCTGCCATCGGCATTGACGAACTCGATGCCACGCATGGCGCCCACGCCGGTCAGGCGGCCGATGAACGGGCTCAGGCCCGAGGCCTTCCAGCGCTGGTGGCGGGCAACGATCGCTTGTTCCTGCCGTTCACCCCAGGTGGCGACGTTCTCGTCGGTCATCTGTGCCAGGCTCGCCAGCGCCGCCGCGCAGGCAATCGGGTTGCCCGAATAGGTGCCCCCCAGGCCGCCCTTGGGCAATGCCGCCAGCAAATCCTGACGCCCGACCACTGCACCCAGCGGCATGCCGCCGGCGATGCTTTTCGCCAGCAGCAGCAGGTCCGGTTCAAGCCCTAGGCGCGGGAAGGCAAAGCGCTGGCCAGTGCGGCCGAAGCCGGACTGGATCTCGTCGATGATGATCAGGATTGCGCGCTCGTCGCAGAAGCGCCGCAGCGCCTGGGCAAACGCCGGGTCGAGGGCGAGGAAGCCCCCTTCGCCTTGCACCGGTTCGAAGATGAACGCCGCCACGTCCTCTACCGCCAACTCGACGCTGAACAGGCGGTCCATGGCCTGGAGCGCCTGCTCGCAGGTGACGCCGGTGTCGGCGCTGGGGTAGGGCAGGTGGTACACCGGCCCCGGCAGTTCACCGACCCGCTGCTTGTAGGGCGCGACCTTGCCGTTGAGATTCAGGGTGGCCAGGGTGCGGCCGTGGAAACCACCGTCGAAGGCGATGATGGCGCGTTTGCCGGTGGCGCCGCGGGCGACCTTCAGGGCGTTTTCCGCAGCTTCTGCGCCACTGTTGGTGAGCATGCCGGCCAACGGGTAGCTGACCGGGACGAACTGGCGCAGGCGCTCCATCAGCTCCAGGTACGGGCCGTGGGGGGCGGCGTTGAAGGCGTAGTGGGTCAGGCGGCTGGCCTGGGCCTGGATCGCTGCGACCACGGCCGGGTTGCAGTGGCCCAGGTTGAGCACGCCGATACCGCCGACAAAGTCGATGTAACGTTTGCCGTCGGTATCCCAGACTTCGGCATTGCGGCCATGGGAAAGTGTGATCGGATGAACGATGGCGATGGATTGACTGATACTTTCCAGATTCATGGGCACGCGGACCTTGTTCGAGTTTCTTAATATCCAAGCGCGCCGCAGTCATATTCCGCAAACGAATTATTCGATTGCGGTCATTCCTCAGATTCATGAACCTGCCCCTGCGCGGGCAAACCCGCTCCCTGCACAAGACTTGAATCTTTCGCTAACCCTGTGGGAGCGGGTTTACCCGCGAAGAGGCCAGAACAGGCGACGTCAATCTCCCTCAGCCACCCGTTCGCGAATCCACTGCACGAAGGCCTTGACCTTGGGCACTTCGGCGGCGTGCTCGGCATGGGCGATGAAATGCCGGCCATTGCTCGCCACCGGGTGGTCCCAGGCCACCACCAGCTTTCCTTCGCTCAGTTCTTCAGCCACCAGGTAGCGCGGAATCAGGGCGATGCCACAGCCGGCGATAGCCGCCCGGATGCACAGGTAGAACGTGTCGAAGCGCGGCCCGTGGTAGCTGTTCTGGCTGTGCAGGCCCAACCCCAGGAACCACTCGTGCCAGGCTTCCGGGCGTGATGCGCACTGCAGCAGCCGGTGTTCGGTAAGCGCCTCGGCGCTGTCGAAGCGGTGCCGGGCCAGCAGCCCGGGCGCGCACACCGGCACCACTTCCTCGCTGAACAGCTCGATGCAAGTGGCCCCCGGCCACGTGCCCTGGCCAAAGAAAAAGGCGATATCGGCCTTGGCCTGTACCAGGTCGAACGGCTCCAGTTCGTTGCGGATGTCCAGGTGAATGCGCGGGTGGCGCTCGCCAAAGCCCTTGAGCCTGGGCACCAGCCAGCGCGCGCCGAAGGTCGGCTGGGTGGCGATGCGCAGCACCTCGGTCTCGTCGCCGTAGCTGAGGATGTAGCGGCTGGAAATGTCGATCTGGGTGAGGATCTTGTTCACTTCGGTGAGGTACAGCGCCCCCGCCGGGGTCAGGTGCAGGCGCCGGCGAATACGCTGGAACAGCGAATGCGAGAGCATGTCCTCGAGCTGCGCCACCTGCTTGCTCACGGCGCTTTGGGTCAGGTGCAGCTCCTGTGCCGCACGGGTGAAGCTCAGGTGCCGGGCGGCGGCTTCGAAGCACTGCAGGGCGGTGGTCGAGGGCATCAGGCGTTTGGACATGGCAGGCGCGTACCGAGCAAAAAAAAAGAAGAAGTTCATTCCATACCGGAATCATGTGCTTCGAAAAGGTCGTTTGTTGACCTCGCCCTATAGATTAATACTGACCCCGATCAACGATTACAACCGGTAGGGCGAAGAGGAGGCAAGTGCGCGACCGGCGACATAAAACAACAACAACGAGCAATACGACCTACCCGAATTCTGCTCCAACTTTTCAGCCGTCGACGGCACATGCGCCGCACGCCGGCCGACCCATTCGAGGGTTCTTCATGGCTTCGCTACACAACAACAAACAGCGTTCCTTGCAGCACGGTCTGACCTCGCGTCAGGTGTCCATGATTTCCATTGCCGGCATCATCGGTGCCGGCCTGTTCATCGGGTCTTCCAACGCCATCGCCACTGCGGGCCCGGCCATTCTCATCTCCTATGCAATGACCGGCCTGCTGGTGCTGCTGGTGATGCGCATGCTTGGCGAAATGGCCATCGCCAACCCCAACAGCGGTTCGTTCTCCACCTACGCCTCGGAGGCCATCGGCCCCTGGGCAGGCTTTACCATCGGTTGGCTGTACTGGTGGTTCTGGGTGCTGATCATTCCGGTCGAGGCCATTGCCGGTGCAGATATCCTGCATGCCTATTTCCCTGGCGTGCCGTCCTGGCTGTTCGCCTTCCTGATCATGGTCGTGCTGTCGGGCACCAACCTGGTCAGCGTGAAGAACTTCGGCGCGTTCGAGTACTGGTTCGCGCTGGTCAAGGTGGTCGCGATCATCGCCTTCATCGGGGTCTGCAGCTTGGCTGTGTTCGGCTTCTGGCCGCTGGCCGAGGTGTCCGGCATCAGCCGCCTGTGGGACAACGGTGGGTTCATGCCCAACGGTTTCGGCACCGTGCTCGGTGGCGTGCTGATCACCATTTTCTCGTTCTTCGGTGCCGAGATCGTCACCATTGCCGCCGACGAAACCGCCAACCCGAAAGACAAGATCCGCCGCGCCACCAATCTGGTGGTGTACCGCATCGCCATCTTCTACCTGGCGTCGATCTTCCTGGTGGTGTCGCTGGTGGCCTGGAACGACCCAAGCCTCAAAGCGGTGGGCTCGTTCCAGCGTGTGCTGGAAGTGTTGAACGTGCCGGGGGCCAAGTTGCTGGTCGACCTGGTGGTGCTGGTGGCGGTGACCAGTTGCATGAACTCCGGCCTCTACACCGCTTCGCGGATGCTCTACTCGCTGGGTGCCCGTGGTCAGGCGTTGAGCATGACCAAGCGTATTTCCGGCGCTGGCGTGCCGACCGTGGCAGTGATCCTCTCGACCTTGGCGGGTTTCGTCGGTTGCTTCGTCAACTATGTACTGCCGGGCAAGGTGTTCGGTTTCCTGCTGTCTACCACTGGCGCCATCGCCTTGCTGGTGTACCTGGTGATCGCCGTGTCGCAGCTGCGCATGCGCGCCCGTGCCGAGCGTGAAGGGCGGCCGCTGGAGCTGAAGATGTGGCTGTTCCCCTGGCTGACCTGGCTGGTGATCGGCACCATCGTCATGGTCCTGGGCTACATGCTGTTCAGCGATGCCTACCGCTACGAGACGCTGATGACTGCCGGCGTGACCCTGTTCATCCTGCTGGTGTCACTGACCCAGAGAGGCAGCAAGGTGGTTGCCCAGCTGGCTTGAGCTTCTGCTTTAATGGGGGCGTTTCGCGCCCCCATTCCAACAAGCACAGGCAGCGTATGAACGACCCGATTCTTTCTCTCCAGGCCCTGGCCGCCCCCGAAGGTACTTGCTTTGGTTGTGGCTGCTCCCACCCGTCCGGCCTGCACCTGCAAAGCCACTGGGATGCCGACGGCATTCACCTGTTGTGCCGGCATTCACCCGACAGCACCTTCATCGGCTGGCCCGGCCTGGTCTATGGTGGCCTGCTGGCCATGCTGGTCGACTGCCATTCGAACTGGACCGCGATGGCCTACCACTACCGCGCCGAAGGCCGTGAAGCGGGCAGCCTGCCACGCATCGATTGTGTCACCGGCAGCCTTGGGCTGAATTACCTCAAACCCACACCGATGGGCGTGGAGCTGCTGCTCAAGGCGCGTGTGGAAGGTGAAGTCGGGCGCAAGACCCGGGTCATCTGCGAGGTTTGGGCCGGCGATGTGCTGACGGTCAGCGCCGACTCGGTGTTCGTGCGGGTGGACACCGAAAAGCTCAAGCTCAAGGCGCATGGCCAAGCCAGCTGAGCCAGGCCAGCTGATCAACGGCCGGTGATGGTCAGCCGCGCGGGATGTCTCTAGAGTGACAAGTCCATTCCCACGGCCAAGGTTGAACATGACCGATCTGAGCGCTTTCCCCATTACCCGCAAATGGCCCGCGAAGCACCCCGAACGCCTGCAGCTGTACTCGCTGCCCACGCCCAACGGCGTCAAGGTGTCGATCATGCTGGAGGAGATCGGCCTGGCCTATGAGCCGCACAAAGTCAGCTTCGACAACGATGACCAGCTGAGCCCGGAATTCATCGCCCTCAGCGCCAACAACAAGATCCCGGCGATCCTCGACCCCAATGGCCCGGGCGGGCAACCGTTGCCGCTGTTCGAGTCGGGGGCGATCCTGCAGTACCTGGCGGAAAAGAGCGGGCAGCTGCTGAGCCAGGACCCGGCCCAGCGTTACCAGACCCTGCAGTGGCTGATGTTCCAGATGGGCGGCATCGGGCCGATGTTCGGCCAGGTCGGTTTCTTCCATTTCTTTGCCGGCAAGGAATACGAAGACAAGCGTCCGCGCGACCGTTACGTCAACGAATCGAAGCGCTTGCTGGGTGTGCTGGACCGGCACCTGAAAGGGCGCGAGTGGATGGTCGATGAATACAGCATCGCCGACATTGCCATCTTCCCTTGGGTGCGCAACCTGGTGGAGCGTTACAACGCACGCGATCTGGTGGGCTTCGACGAATTCAAGGAAGTGCAGCGTGTGCTGGCGAAGTTCCTCGAGCGACCAGCAGTACAGCGTGGCCTGAAAATCCCCGCCTGATCAGGCAACACTGACCTCTGTAGGAGCGGCCTTGCGTCGCGAAAGGGCCGCAAAGCGGCCCCGGCGACACTTGCGGCGGAGCTGAATCCTGGGGGCGCTTCGCACCCCTTTCGCGACGCAAGGCCGCTCCTACAAGACTCGCATTTCAGCCTAGAAGATCTGGTTCAGCAGCCAGTACAGGCTCCCGGCCAGCAGCATCGCCGCCGGCAGGGTCAGCACCCAGGCCATCAGCAGGTTGATCAGGGTCCGCTGCTGAATCCCCGAGCCGTTGGCGACCATGGTCCCGGCCACCCCGGAGCTCAGTACGTGGGTGGTCGACACCGGCAGCCCGAACATGTCCGCCGCACCGATGGTGCACATGGCCACCACTTCCGCCGAAGCACCTTGGGCATAGCTCAGGTGGGTCTTGCCGATCTTTTCGCCCACCGTCACCACGATTCGCTTCCAGCCGACCATGGTGCCCAGGCCCAATGCGATGGCCACCGCCACCTTGACCCAAAGCGGGATATAGCGGGTGGCGTCGTCCAGCTGGTTCTTGAACAGCTGCACATGGCTGCGGGTATCGGCGTCCAACGCCACCAGTTGATTTTTCTCGATCAGGCGGATGGCTTCGCTGGTCAGGTACATGTCATTGCGCACGTTGGCCATGGCCTCGCCTGGCACGCTGCGCAGCGAACCGTAGCCTTTGACCTGGTCACCGATCAGGCCGGTGAGCTCAGCCAGCGCCGGCACCAGCTGCGGGCTGGCCTTGGGCTCGGCGATGAACGCGGTCAGCACCTGGCGCGGGTCGCCGGGGGTCGGCCCGGGGGCCGTGCGTACCAGCGCCTGGCGGGTCACCTCGGCCACCGCAGAAAACTGCAGCGCCTGCTCGCTGGGCATGGTCTTGTTCAGGGCATAGGCCATCGGCAGGGTGCCCACCAGGATCAGCATGATCAGGCCCATGCCTTTCTGCCCGTCGTTGGAACCATGGGCGAACGACACGCCGGTGCAGGTCAGGATCAGAATCCCGCGGATCCACCATGGCGGCGGCGTGCGGCCCTCCGGCGCCTGGTACAGCTCTTTGCGCTTGACCAGTGCGCGCAGTGCCAGCAACAACAGGGCTGCGCAGGCGAAGCCGATCAGTGGCGAAAACAGCAGGGCATAGCCGACCTTGCTGGCCTGGGCCCAGTCGACCCCGCTGGTGCCGTCACGCCCGTGCATCAGTGCGTTGGCCACGCCGACGCCGATGATCGAGCCGATCAGCGTGTGCGAGGAGGATGCCGGCAACCCCAGCCACCAGGTGCCGAGGTTCCAGATGATGGCTGCCAGCAGCAAGGCGAAGACCATGGCAAAGCCCGCCGTGGAGCCGACCTGTAGAATCAGCTCCACCGGCAGCAGGGCGATGATGCCGAACGCCACCGCGCCGCTGGAAAGCAGCACGCCGAGGAAGTTGCACAACCCGGACCAGACCACCGCCACCGGCGCTGGCAGCGAGTGGGTGTAGATCACTGTGGCCACTGCGTTGGCGGTGTCGTGGAAACCGTTGACGAACTCGAAGCCCAGGGCAATCAGCAGTGCCAGGCCCAGCAGCAGAAACGGCGTGACGGTGGTGACCACCGTGTCGCTGGCGGTCACGTCCTGCTTGAGGCTCCAGGCAGTGTAGGCGACACCGGCCAGCAGCAGGCCGAAGAACAGTACGAGGGTGGCGCGCCCGGGCTTGTGCGAAAGCTGTGGGCGGGAATCGCTGTGGGCCAGTGGCTGCTGGCTGGCCAGGGACGGGGTTGCCATGGGGGCTCCGATTGGCGTCGGCGAGGGTGGCTCTGAGCATAGAAACTATTCCCCGACTGGACGTGACCTCGGTCAATGAATTACCTAGGCTCAAGACAGACGGTAAAGGCAGGAGAACCCCATGATTCGCTGCAAGCGTGTCTACGACGCGCAAGAGAAGGATGATGGCCAGCGCGTGCTGGTCGATCGCCTGTGGCCGCGCAACACACGCAAGGACGAACTGCACGGGCAATGGCTGCGCGAGGTGGCGCCATCTACTGATCTGCGCAAGGCATTCCACCATGGCGAGGTGGATTTCGCCGGCTTCACCCAGCGCTATCAGCAGGAACTGGCGGCGCACCCTGAACACTGGTACCCGCTGCTGGACCTCGCGGCCAAAGGCAACCTGACCCTGCTGTACGCCGGCAAGGACAGCGAGCACAACAATGCCCAGGTGCTGGCGGCCTGGCTGGAAGACGAGCTGGAGCGGCGCGGCCCAGGCAGCTCGCCGGTGTGCTATGCCCGTTGAGCTGATCGCCGCGAGCGATGCCTATCGCACCTTTGCCCGCGACCTGACGCGGCGGGCGATGCTGCCCTATTACCGCGAGTTCGACCTGTTGTGGGTCGAGGACGCATTCGACGAAGCCTGGGGCTGGCGCGAGCAGTGGCTGGTGGTGGAGGAGGGCGTCGTGCTGGGTTTCTGCAGCCTCAGCCAGGACCGGCAGGCCTTGTTCATCCGTGAATTGCACCTGGTGCCGGAGCAGCGTGGGCGAGGGGTGGGCAGCCAGGTGCTGGAAATGCTGGCCGAATGGGCGGCGCAGCGGCGGCTGCCGTTGTTGAGGTTGATGGTGTTCAAGAGCAACCCGGCGCGGCAGCTGTACCTGCGCCATGGATTTGTCGAGATGGGGGAGGATGATTGCTTTGTGAGGATGCAGCGGGCCATCGGTTGACCTGTACTGGCCTCTTCGCGGGTAAACCCGCTCCCACAGGTACATCACAGCATCCAGACCTATGATAATCCTGTGGGAGCGGGTTTACCCGCGAAGAGGCCGGTGAAGTCACTGCAAGAGCCAGGTCACTGCTGCCTCACCCGCACAGTCTCACCCTGACGAACAGTGGCCTCAAGCAATTGCCCCTGCAGCGGCAACAAGTCGCCGATCAACAGGTTCTGCAGCAATGGCTTGCCATCGAAGCTGTTGCCCCCCAGCAGCACATCCCGCACACCCTCCACCCGCACCAGCGCTTTCCCGACCTGCCCCAGGCGGTTGCCGCTGAGCACCAGCGGCCCGGCCAGCGGCGTGGCATTGCGCAGGCTGACGGCATATTCCGCGGTATTGCCGATGCGGTTATCGAGCAGCGCAACGGCGCCCACCTCGCTGGCATCCACCGCGCTGCCCTGGCTGCTGGCCAGCAGGTTGTCGTCGATCACCAGCGGCGCCGCTGCGGTAGGTGCCAGGTTGCGCAACTGGATGCCATTGCCACGGCTGTCGCCAATGCGGTTGCCAGCCAGCAGCACCGCGCCCTGTTGCTCGCTGACTTCGATGGCGGCCTTGGCCGCACCGAGGATCAGGTTGCCCTCTACCAGGGCGCGGGTCTGGCCCCTCAAGCGCACGCCGCTGTTGTTGTCGATGCCGCGCAGCTGGTTGCCCTGCAGCTTGACCTGGCTGTTCTGCACATCGATGGCGTACTGCTGCGATTGCTCGAACTGGCTGCCGGTGATGGTCGCCTGGCTGTGCTGCAGTTCCACGGCGCTGGACATCTCGCTGAACTGGCTGTCACGGATGATCACCGTGGCCGGTCGGGTGCTGGCCGCCTGCTGGGTGCTCAAGGCGGTGCTCAGGCCACGCGAGAGATTGGCGTTGTAGCCCAGGCGCTTGAGCGTCGAGCCGAGCACCTGGGTATGGCTGCCAGCCCAGGCCACCACAAAGGGCCGCCAGGCGCGGTCGGTACTGCCCGGCTTGTCGCCGGCCATGCTCTGCAGGCTGGACTGGTTCAGCCCAAGCCAGCCCTGGTTGATCAGCGCCGTGCCGGCGAACGTCGACAGGTACAGGCTGGTGCCTTCGAGTACCAGCCCGGCATCGCTGCCGATCATCAGCGGGTAGCTGAGCAGGTAGCCATCCTTGTAGCGCTTGAGGATGCGTGGGTCGTTCAGTGCATCGTGCAACTGCGCCAGGGTGATGCTGCCGCCGCGCAACATCACCACCTGCGGGTGGTGTGCCTGGTAGCCAGCGATGGCACGGAACAGGCCGTTGTTGACGAATGGCTCGAACGGCCAGCTGCCGGCCTGGGACGAGAACATCGGTTGCAGGCTGACGCTGGCGCGCCCGGCCGGGCGTTGCCGTTCGGCCTGCTGGAACGCCACGGCCTGGCGCACCTGCTGGCGCAACTGGTCAGCCTTGAGCTGGCGCTGCTCACTGGGCAGGGTGTCTACGGTCTGGTTGACCGGCAGCGCCTGGCTGGCGGCCTGGGCAGTGCCTGCCAGGCACAGGGCGGCCAGGCAGGTGAGGGAAAAGCGGGCGAGGGCAGCCATGGGTCAGCTCCTTGATCCGGGCAGTGGGGGGTAGAACGCTTTGATCGGGCCGCCGAGCTGGCTGTAGTTGTCCACCTCGCCGTCTTCGCTGTCGTACAGCTGGCGCGCCAGCGCATGGCCGGGGTTGCGCTGCAGGAACGGGATCAGCCAGGCCATCTTGTACGGGGCCACATCCGCCTGGGACTGGCCCTTGAGTTCGGGCAGGTCGTCTGGGGCCAGCACCGTGCGGGCGGCGAAGTTGGCCAGCAGGTCGAGGGTCTGCTGGTCTTCGTGGCTCCAGGGCAGACCGTTGGCGCGCGCCGATTCGGCCAGCAGCACCAGCGGCACCAGGGCGTACTGGCTGTAGTTGGCAGCCAGCTTGCTGCGCGCCACTTCCAGTGGCAGGTAGGCGTAGTTGCCGTTGTTGGCGCGCACGGCCTGGGCCAGGCCACGGCGCAGGTTGCCGTCGGCCCACTGGATGAAGTCGTCGCGGCCTACCAGCATGCCGGTGGCGGCCACGGCCCAGGCCGCCCAGTAGTCGTGGTTGTTGAAGTACACACCGCTGGCGCTGCGGCGTGGGTCGTACTCGCGGATCACCAGCTCGCCAAGGCGGGTGAACCACTTGCGCTGCGCTTCGCTCAGGTGCAGCTTGCCGTCGCTGGCCGATTGGGTCAGCAGCACGGCACCGGCCATGGCGGCCAGTGCCCATTTACGCGCGGCCATGCCGGTGCCGCTGGCATCGGGGTTCAGCAGAGCGCCGGCTTCGGCCCAGTGTTGCAGCCATTGGTCCTGGCAGGCCAGGGCCATGTT
This sequence comes from Pseudomonas sp. NBRC 111123, assembly GCF_001320205.1. Classification (NCBI taxonomy): domain Bacteria; kingdom Pseudomonadati; phylum Pseudomonadota; class Gammaproteobacteria; order Pseudomonadales; family Pseudomonadaceae; genus Pseudomonas; species Pseudomonas sp. NBRC 111123. Next base: position 62,252 of record NZ_BCAZ01000022.1, on the reverse strand, counting down.
GGCGTCCTGGGGTTTCTTGGCGCGCTGGAAGCGTTTGCTGGCGTAGATCAGGCCGCCGACGAACGCCTTGACGTGCTTGCCGATGCGTTCGCTGTCGGCGTCGGGGCTGCTGCGCAGGGTCGACTTGCTGGCATCGCGCTGGTCGTACTTGCTTTCCAGGCGCAGGCTCCCGGTGTAGGGCGCGGGTGGCTCCTTGGTGCAGATCAGGGTGCGGTAGTCGGCGATCATGGCCGACTGTGCAGTGCTGTGGGGGGGCCAGATGGATTGCGCTGCCTGGGCCTGGGGGATTAACAGCGCCATGGCGAGCAGCAGTGCAGCATTCTGGGGGCGCGTTGCGCGTCTTTCGCGACGCAAGGCCGCGCCTACAGGCAATTGCGGTGCCTGGTAGGCGCGGCCTTGTGTCGCGAAAGGGCTGCACAGCAGCCCCAGGCTTGGCAATACATTCTTCAAAGGCACAGGCGCGTCTCCACAGCGGTCGCCGCAGTGCCGGCCTTGGTCGGCTCCATGAACACCGACAACAGATTGGCCCCGGCAAACTCCGGTGCCTTGCTCAGCTCCAGGTAGTATTGCCCGCCGGTGACCGCCGCCTCACGGCGGAACCACACCTTGTCCCGCGCACCGTTGTCGTAGTAGACGATGATGTAGAAGTCCTTGACGTTCTTGTCGCTCAGGCGAATGTCGAGAAACCCCTTCGACAGCGCCTGGCGGCCACTGCCGGCATTGCTCAGCAGTTCGATGCGCTCACCCACCTTCAAGGGCGGGCGTTGCAGCTTCGCGCCGAGCACCTCCTTGTTTGCCGCACAACCACCCTGTACCGCCGGCACCAGCTGGCGATACATCAACGGCGAGTCGAGCCGGTAGTTGGCCGGCAGTTCCCAGACGATCAGCTTGGGCGGCGCCTTGGGCTTGTAGTCGCTGGACAGCAGGTACTCCAGCAGCGAGCCATCTTCACCGACCCCGGGCAGGGCGTAGTTGAGAATGTCGACGTTCAGGTACTGCTTCAGGTAGCCATCGAAGTTGAACTGCTTGCTCTCGTCTTCGCGGGCTGCGGCGTTACTGTCGCCGACCAGGATCACTTCCGGGTCCGGCGCTTCGTCGAACAGCGCGTCGCCACCGCTGGCCACCGGGATGGTCTGGTAGCCACGGACATACTGGAAACCATAGTTGTTGCCGCACAGCGAACTCATCGCCAGGTTCATCGTGCCGTCCTTGGGCACCATCACGCCTGGCTCGGTGCGGTACTCCTTCTTGGTGAGCCCGGCATAGAACGGCTGGCGGCGGATTTCTTCAGCCATCAGTTTCGCCGTGGCCTCGGCACCGGTAGGCGTCCAGTGGTGGTCGCGGCGGAAGAAGTACTCGCCCTTGGGCGGCTGCTGTACCAACTGCATCATCGGCGCCACCACTGCGCCGCCCTGGCGCAGCTGGCCGAGGTAGGCGGCAAGGCTGTTGCTGGCGCGGGCGTAGTCGAAACCGTGCAACTGGTCGGCGAACAGCTTGTCGCGGTGCATCAGGCCGCGGGTCGGCTGGATGGCCATGGCCACATGAATGCCCTGGCGTTCGAAGGCCTGCATCAGGCGGGCGAACTCCGGGCGCATCGGGGCGGGGATGCCGAAGTCGTTGGTCAGGTCGACGACCGAGCGGAACAGCCAGCGGTCCTTGCCAGGCACGATTTCGCGCATCAGCTTCATGCGCCCTTCGGCGTAGCGTTGCGGGTCGCTCATTGCCGGGCAAACCATGCACTGCAGGTTCTCGCAACCTGGCTTGCTCGCCTGGGCCTGCTGCGCGGCCAGGCCTGGCAGGCTGAACAAGGCCAGGGCAGCGCTCAGGCCAAAAGGTACAAGGGTCTTCATGTGCCATTCATCCTTGCAGGGCATTCATCACTCGGTCGGGTCGATGCTGTTGGCCAGGGTCATGCTGCGGTTGCCCGGCAGCAGCACGTAGCTGTACGAGCGGCCCTTCTTGAGAAACTGCTCGTCGAAGCTGGCGACCTTGGTGTCTTGCTGGTAGGCGGCGAAGTCGATCTTGATTTCGTTGACCATGCGCGTGCCGGTCTCGCCGTTGCCAAGCGCTCCGACCACCTCGTGCTTGCCATCGGATGTCTTCAGCGCGGCCTGGTTGGTGGTCAGGTTGTAGAAGGCGATCTGCGCCTTCTTCGGCTCGTTGACGTACTTGTCGCTGATCAGCTTCAGTTGCTTGCCGTCGTAGACCACGGTGCTGGCGGCATTGGCCTTGAGCTGCGGTTCGATCGACTTGCCGCCGACGGCAATCTTGTGCGGGCCGGCGGGGGTGAAGCGGTAGCCGCTGAGCTGGCCGGCAGCGACCCGCTGCGGGTTGACCTTGCCGCTGAGGCTGACGTCGATGTTGCTGTCGGACAGGTTCAGCACCCGCACGAATGCCGAGTCGGCCGGGGCTACGGCGTCGTACAGGTCGGCGTTGCCTTCGGCGGCCAGGGTGGCATGGCTGGCAGTGGCCAGGGCGATGGCGGTGAACAGCGAAGTAAGTTTCATCAGGCTCTCCTTGAATCGTCAGAAATGCTGGGGCGCAGCGCTGCGGCTGAGCGAGCCGGGGCGATGGGCGAGCAGGGTGCGCAGGGGGAATTCCCAGACCACGGTATCGATCTGCGTGTTGGCCAGTTGGTCGCTGGCGAGGAACTGGTTCATGGCTTCGAACGGGCCGCGGGCTTCCACGGCGATGCTCAGCAAGTCGCGGTTGAGCGCCTCCTTGAGGAAGCCGACGAAGTTCCAGTCGTCGATCTTGCTGTAGCTGGTACCGACCAGCAGCAGGCTCTGGTCTTCTTCGGCGAACAGGTCGTCGACGCCTTGCGTGGCCTTGAGGGTTTCGTACAGGGCGATAGGGTTGGGGCCGAACTGCGGCGCCAGGCGGGCATGGTCGAACTGGATATAGTTCATCAGGTCGCCCTTGACGCTCTTCTCGCCGGCCTTGCGTGACACGTACACCTGGTCACCCAGCAGTTGCGGGCGCTGGCGTGCCAGTTCGTATGCCGACAGCCGTGCCCCTTCCGGGCTCCAGTGGGTGTCGGACTTGAGGAACAGTTGCGGGCCTTCGAGGTTGGCGAGGAATGCCCCACGCAGCGGCACCACGTCCAGCTGGCGGCTTTGCAGCTCGCCGACGAAGTGGTCGTAGAGGCTGGCCACCCGTGGGTCGAAAGCGTGCTGGGCATGCGCCGCGTACACATCCAGCTTCATCGGCAACGGCAGGATCACCAGCTGCTTGCCATGCTCGGCCAGTTGCGCGCGAACCTTGGCAATCTGCTCCAGCTGGCTCGCCAGGTTGGCTTCGAGGTCGTTGGGCACGCGGTATTCCTGGTTGGTGTAGAGCCAGCCATCCTTGCCCAGCACCACGCCCTTGGTGCCTTCGTCGAACAAGTGGAACTGGGCATCGGCCCACAGTTGCACCGACGGCTCGCGCAGGAAGAAACGCTTGTCGTAGGCCTGCTCGAACTTGCGCAGCAGCTTGCCGTCGACAAACAGGTTCCAGGTGTCGGTCGAGGTGCGGGCAAAGCTGAACACCGGTGGCAGCGAATAGACGAACATCGCCGCCAGCACCACCACGAACAGAATGCCATTGGCCTTGCTGGCCGAATTCATCACCGGGTACATGGCACGCTCCTAGAACTGGAAATACAGGAAGGGTGAGAACGAGTTGGCTGCCAGGCTGCTCAGCGCCAGCAAGAAGCCCCCCCACAGCAGCACGCTGTGCAGCGCGCCGACATGGCGCATGAAATAGCCTTCCTTGTTGCCGGCGTAGAAGCGCAAGTTGTTGATCCCGGCCAGTACCAGCCAGGCCAGCGCCACCAGGGCAAAGGCCATGGCCATCTTCGAGGCGCCAAGCACGTAAAGCTCGAGCGAGCCGAAGCCGTTGAAGCCGAACAGCGCCTTGTAGATGTCGATGCTGTGGCGCAGGTCCATGGTGAAGAACAGCGGCATGCTCAACACGATCAGCAGGCCTGTGCGCAGGTTGCGGCTCAGGCGGTAGGGCGCACCGACCTTGGTCGCCAGGTTGAACTTGCGTTCGAGCACCATGCCCACCCCAAAGAACAGGCCCCAGCAGATGAAGGCGAAGCTCGCGCCGTGCCACAGGCCCGACAGCAACATGGTCCAGACCAGCGCCGGCATCGCACCGGCCACGCGCTTGCGCACCAGCGGCAAGTACACGTAGTCGCGCAGGAAATGCGCCAGGGTCATGTGCCAGCGTGCCCAGAACTCGGTGATGCTCTGCGCTACATACGGCTGGTTGAAGTTCTCCGGGAAGCGGAAGCCCATCATCAGCGCCAGGCCCAGGGCCATGTGGCTGTAGCCGGCGAAGTCGAAGTACAGCTGCAGGGTCGAGATCACCAGGCCGAACCAGGCATCACTGAACTGCAGCGTGCCTTCGCTGACGAACAGCAGGTTGATCGGCGCCAGGCGGTCGGCGATCAGCACCTTCATGATGAAACCGAGCATGAAGCGGCACACGCCCAGCGAGAACAGTTCCAGCGAGTGGGTGCGTTCACGCAGCTGTGGCGCCAGCTGGCTGTAGCGCAGGATCGGCCCGGCCACCAGGTGCGGGAACAGCGCGACGAAGGCGGCGAAGTCGATGAAGTTGCGTGTTGGCGTGGCGTCCTTGCGGTAGATGTCGACGATGTAGCTCAGGGCATGGAACACGTAGAACGAAATGCCCAGCGGCAGGAAGATGTTCTCCAGCGTCCAGGTGTTGATACCCAGCGGCGCCAGCAGCATGGCCAGCACCTCGGCGCCGAAGTTGGCGTACTTGAAGTAGCCCAGGGTCGCCAGGTTGCCGGCCACGCCGAGCCACAGCAGGCGCAAGGCCATGGTTTTGTTGCCGGCGTCCAGGCGTGCCTTGATGCGCAGGCCGAACCAGTAGTTCCAGTAGGTGATGCCGACGAACAACAGCAGGAAGTCCGGTCGCCACCAGGCATAGAAGATGTAGCTGGCGGCCACGATCACCGTGGAGCGCCACTGCGCCTTGGCCAGGAAATACACGGCCAGGAACAGCGGCAGGTAAAGGAACAGGAACACATTGGAGGCGAAGATCATGGCACGGCCCTTCCTTAGTAACTGATCACCACGCCGACGCTCAGCTGGTAGTCGTCGCCGGTTGCCAATGCACTGCCGGCATTGAGGTAACTGGCGCTGACCAGCGCGTTGACGTCCAGGTGCTTGCCATCGATAGCCACCGGAAACATCTTCCAGTAATAGTTGAGGTCGACCATCTGCCCGACGTTGCGCCCGTTGCCGTTGCTGCCCTGGTTGATGGCGCGGTTACGCTCGGCACGCTGGTCGCCATTTATGCGGATCGGCAAGGTGCCGTCGGCATCGCGCAGGTCGAGCTGGGTCACCCGCAGGTCCAGCGCGCTGCGCGGGGTGGGGCGGGTTTCCACGGCGAAGCCGTAGTAGCTCAGGTTGCGCAGGTCGAGGGCGACGAACGAACTGGTCAGGCGGGTGCTGTAAGAGCCGCTGCGGGTGATGCGGTCGGACTGGATGGTGTTCAGGCGGAAGCCATCGTTTTCATCGCTGGGCTTGTCGGTCAGGCCACCACGCAGCGCCAGGCGTGGCGTCCATGGCAGGCTGTCGAAGCGCTTGCCGACTTCGCCCAGCACCGCCCAGCCCTTGCTGCCGTGGCCGGTGGTGGTGACGCCGTTGCCGTCGGTGTTGTCCATCTTGCCGTCCAGCGCTGCCAGTTCCAGGTGGTAGTCGCTGAGCACCGGGTAGGCGAGGTTGTCGCCCTTGAAGAACAGCCCGTAGCGCATGCCCTTGAAGTCGTAGCGGTCGTCGGCGTCGTGGCCGCTGTGGTCGTTCTCGTGCATCAGGCGCACACCGACCTGGTTGTTCTGGCTCCAGCGGTAGGCGTACTGGCCCATCAGGTAGGTGGTGCGCTCCTCGCTGTCGGCCAGGCGGTTGACGTCGGTGTTGTAGTTGTGGAACTTCTGGCCGACGGCGAAGAACGCCTCGGAGAAGGTGTCCTGGTAGTTGAAGCGCAGCGATTCGAGGCTGTCGTCCCACCAGATGCCGTAGTCGTCATAGAAGCGCTGGCGGCCGAACGAGGCCGAGAAGCGCGGGTCGTCGCCGATCAGGTTGCGCTTGACGTACAGCTCGCGCAGTTCGGCGTACCAGCCTTCGGGCTGCTCGCGTTCGTTGCTGTTGCTGGCTTCGTTGGTCAGGTTGCTCGACTGGCTGGAGTCGTAGTTCAGCCACAGGCGGCCGTAGACCATCCATTTGGCCCAGCGCTTTTCTGGCGAGTACCAGGCGAACGACGGCTCGTAGCGCAGGCTGTAGAACGTCTCGCGGTCGCTACCGACCTGGGAGTCCTCAGGACCGTAGCCGGTCTGCACGGTCAGCTTGTTGAACACTTCCGAAGTGATCACCGGCTCGCTGCCATCCAGGGTGGCGACGCGCACCGGTTCGTTGCTGTCGGCTTCGGGGCCGGTGATTTCTTCTACGGCGAAGGCCGCCGGCAACGGTGCCAGGGCCAGCAGGGCGCCGAACAGGGGGTGGTGCGCTTTCACAGGGTGGCCTCCTTGTACAGCCCGTTGCGAGCGGCCAGGGCGCGCTCGATATCATCCTTCGGCAGGGTCTTTTCCAGGCGCTTGATCAGGCTGCGCGCGCCGCGTTCACCCAGGTCGAGGGCGACGCGGGCGTAGGTGTAGGCCTTGACCGGGTCGTGGCACAGGGCACGGCCGTAGGCGTGCAGGGTGGCCATGCGGTACCAGGCGGCGGTGTTGCCCTTGTCGGCTTCGGCCTGGAACAGTGCCAGGGCCTTTTCCTGGTCGGGTTGGTCCTCGACGCCCTTGCTGTAGTACTCGGCCAGCAGCAGGCCGGCACCGGGGTAGCCGCTGGCACGCAGTTCGTCGATCAGCGCGCGGGCTTTGTCCGGGTCCAGGGTCAGCCAGTTGTTGACCATGTAGAACTGCGCCTGCAGCGCCTTGGCCCGGGTCGGTTCGCGTTCGCGCACCTGATCGATCAGCGCCTGGGTTTCCTCGGCGTTATGCTCGGTCGGGTTGGAGATCATGTAGTTGGCCTTGGACACCATGGCCGGCACAAACCCACGGGCCACGGCCACATCGCGCCAGCGCTGGACGCGGGCAGTGGCCAGGTTCAGGGCGTCACTCTGGGCTTTTTCGCGGGCCAGCTGTTCGGCGGTTGGCGGCAGCTTCTGGGCGCCGGGCGCGCTGGCCTGGTTCTCGTAGCGGTCGGCTTCCTGTTCGGCGCGCTGCACGCTGGTGATACTGTCGAGCAGCGCGGCGATGCGGTGGATGATTTCCACTGGCAACTGTTCGCGCTCAGGCTCGAGCTGGTCGGCGAAGGGCGGGAACAGGCGGTCCTGCTGCTCGCCAAGGAAGGCGTAGTAGCGGTCCAGGGCACGTACGTCCACGCGCACCGCCTGGCGATACCAGCGCTCGGCGCTGGCACGGTCACCCTGGCGTTCGGCGAGCACGGCGTGGTACAGCTCGGGGCGGCAGTTGAGCAGGCAGGCTTGCTGGTACAGGGCCAGTAGCTGGGCGGCCTGGGCGGTGTCGACCAGCTCCGGGTAGGTCAGGAACACTTCCAGCGTGGTGCTGGTGTTGCGCGGGTCGAGGTTGGCCGGGTAGCGCGTCAGTGCTTGCGCCATCCAGGGCCGCTGCGCCTCGCGCAGGCTCGGGGTGCGGTCGATCAGGCGGGCCAGCGAAGCCAGTGCCGGGACCATGCCATGGCCGTCGGCAAAGGCCTTCTGATAAAGCGCCACCACTTCCGCGCGGCTGGCGTCTTCGCGCCCGGCCAGCACATCGCCAAGCAGCAAGGTACTGGCCAGGTCGCCACGGCCAGCCAGTTCGCGCAGGTCGCTGGTGACTTCGGCCGACGGGTCCTTGTACAGCGCGTAGCGGATCTGTTCCAGGCTCTGCCCGGCGCTGGCCGTGCTGGCGCAGGCCAGGGCCAGGCCGGCCAGCAGCAGGCGGGGGGGCATGTTCACGGTCATGGCGTCATCGTCCTCGGCCGCTTAGCGCGCTGCGCCGAACGGCAGGCCCAGGAACAGGTCGACCGCCACCGCTTTCTGGTAGGCATCGGCCGGCAGCGGGCTGTCGGGCTGGATGGTCAACGCCAGGTTGCGGTTGACCTCATCGACACGCGCATCGACCACCTTGCCGCTGTAATGCTGGTCGAGGCCGAACACCTGCATGTCCACCGACTTCACCCGGTCGACATCGGCGAGTTTGTCGAAGGGCACGTTGGCGCGCACGAACAGGCCCTGGTCCTTGGGCAGCAGGTGCATCAGCGGGGCTTCCTTGTAGCCGTAACCGTCCAGGCGCTGGCTCGGGTAGTAGACCTGGCAGTCGCACGGGCTGTTGATCACCGTTTCGATGGTGGCCCGGCCGAGCAGGGCCTGCAGGTCGCCCGGCGACAGGTCGGCGACGGCCTTCATGTCGGCCGGGCTGGTGAAGCTGGTAGCCAGCTGCGTGGAAATGCTGGCCAGCGGCTGGCCGGCCTGCACGTCGGTGGCGCCGGCGGGCAGCAGGTACTTCACATAGCCGTTGTCGGGCATGCTGATGACCTGGGCGTTGGCCGCCACCTGGGCCTGCAGCGCCGGGATGCGGAAGAACAGCAGGTAGCCCTTGTAGCCGACGAAGGCCAGCGCGGCGACGCCGGCGGCGGTGTACAGCAAGGTGCCGGCCATGGCCTTGAGGCGCGCGCCCGGGGTGCGTGCGCTGGCGTATTTGTGCTTGCGCTCCTTGATGTAGTTCTCGCGCTGCATCACATTGAACAGGCCATTGATGTCGGCGATTTCGCCCGACATGTAGGCGCTGATCAGGTAGCGCAGGATGTCGCGCTTCTGTGCGTCGAGCTCGACGAACTGTGCGCCTACATCGCTGCCGCGCTGGGAGACGATACGGATCTTGCTGTCGATGTTCAGGTCGACCTGGTTCAGGCGCAGGCGGATCGAGGCGTCGTACAGGGTGCCGACTTTCAGCGGAGCGTCATGGCTCAGGCCCAGTCCACCCAGGGAAATATCCTGCAGGGCCACTTCGAACGGGGGCTGGCCGGCACTGGCCAGGCGCACCCGCGCGTTCATCCGGGTGCGCACATACTGGCGCTCGTCGATCGCCTCGTGGACGATATTGGCCGCTGTCTTGCCCGGGGCCGCGGGAATGTTCGTGGTACTCATATGCAGGCGCCTTTCCTTAACGTTGCGAGAGCTCTAGGAGAACGGTGATGACCCCGAAGAAGATGGCGATCGAGGAGCACAGCATCGCCTTCGAGGACCAGCGGTTGAGGCTGGCGTCGAAGTCGACGCTGCCAGTGGCCAGGGTGGTCTTCTGCCGCGTCCAGCTTTGCTGGTCCATGTGGAACATCGCGTAGACCTTCATCAGCGAACCGACTATCTGGTTGTAATAAAGAACGAAGGGGTACATCGGGCTGACCGGGTGGCCGGCGAAGACGAACAGCACGGTCACCAGGCTGCGTGAAATCAGCACCCAGAACAGGTACACCAGCAGGTACTGGATGCCGAACACCAGGCCGGCCACCACCGAGGCGGTCAGGCCCATCAGGCAAGTCCACATCGAGACACGCTGGTCGAACAGCACGTACAGGGTGAACAGCCCCAGGCGGGCGCGGCCGAGCAGCGCGGTGGCGCGGAAGTTCTGCCGCAGCGAGTTGCCGTACCAACGGAACATCAGCTGGCGGGTGGCAATCCAGAAGCTGTCGCTGGGCGGGTGCTCGACGGTCAGGGTGTGGCTGTCGGGCACGTAGTAGGTGTTCCAGCCGGCGCGCATCAGGCTCAGCCAGCTCGACTTGTCGTCACCGGTGAGGAACTGGAAGCGGCCCAGGCGCCAGTGCTCGAGGAAGTCGGCTTCGACGTCGCGGATGAACTCGGGGTCGGTCATCACTTCGGCGCGGAAGAACGACAGCCGCCCGGTCAGGGTCAGCACCCGGTGCGACAGGGCCATCGAGCACATGTTGATGTGGCGCTGGACGAAACGCATCGAGTGCCACTGACGCATCCAGCGGCTGCCTTCGACTTCACAGAATTCGTTGGTGGTCAGGCCACCCACGTCCGGCAGCACGGCGAACAGCTTGACCGCACGCTCGACGCAGCCGGGCAGCATCATGGTGTCGCCGTCGACCACGCCGACCACCGCATCACTCAGCGGCATTTGCCGCGACAGCGCGCGGAAGGCATGGGCCAGGCCGTCACGTTTGCCGGTGCCGCGGGCGCGGACGATCACCAGCTTGATGTCGTCGCGGTCCTTGACCTCGTTGCGCATGATGTCCTTGATGAAGGTCTCGTCGCCTTTCTCGACGATCGAGGCGATCACCGTGCACGGCACCTTCAGCCGTTGCACTTCCTGGAACACCGACTGGTAGACCTTGAAGGTGGTCATGGTGGGGATGCGGAAGCTGGTCACCACCATGAACATGTGCGAGGGCAGCGCTGCATCGCCCAGGCGCTCGACCTGCCGGCGCAGGCGCGGGAACTTCCAGTGCAGGAAGTACATGCCGCGCAGGTAATGGACGATGGCGTTGCCATAGCGCCACATGCCCAGCGTGCCGATGATGAAGATGAACAGGTGGTGGTTCGGGTCCAGGTACTGCGGCGCGACCATTTCCGACGCCAGCGCGATCAGCCCGGCGAGGCACGCCCAGCCGAAGAAGCTGGCGCTTGCGCGCAGGTAGCCGGGTGCCACGAAGGGTGGTTGCTGTCGATCCATGTCGCCTTGACTCCTTTTTTGGCGGTGCCCGCGCGCCACGCCGCCCAGGCGCGTGCCTGTGGCGGGTGGGGCGTGGTGAGGCCCTTCTCGGTTACCAGCAGATGCCTTGGGTGCGGCTGTCGCTCAGGCCGGGCATGAAGCCGACCAGGTCGATCACTTGCTTGCCGTGGTCGGCATGCAGGACGCTGGCGAAGCGCGGGTCGTTGTTGCCCAGGACGATCACCTCGGCGTCATCGATCACCTGCTGCAGGTCGCTGTGCAGCAGCGACGAAACGTGCGGGATCTTCGCTTCGATGTATTCCTTGTTGGCCCCGTGCACCCGGGCGTACTCGACGTTCTCGTCGAAGATGTGCAGTTGGTAGCCCTTGCCGATCAGGCGCTCGGCCAGCTCCACCAGCGGGCTTTCCCGCAGGTCGTCGGTGCCGGCCTTGAAGGCAAGGCCGAGCAGGGCGATCTTGCGTTTGTCCTGGCGCTCGATGAGGTCGAAGGCGTTCTGCACCTGCGAGGCGTTGCTGGGCATCAGCGAGTCAAGCAGTGGTGCTTTCACATCCAGGCTGGCGGCCCGGTAGGTGAGGGCGCGTACATCCTTGGGCAGGCACGAGCCACCAAAGGCGAAGCCCGGGCGCAGGTAGTAGCGCGACAGGTTGAGCTTGTGGTCCTGGCAGACCACATCCATCACCTCGCGGCCATCGACGCCGGCAGCCTTGGCGATGTTGCCGATTTCGTTGGCGAAGGTGACCTTGGTGGCGTGCCAGACGTTGCAGGTGTACTTGATCATCTCGGCAACTTCGATGGTCTTGCGGATCACCGGCGCGTCGAGTTCGCTGTAAAGCGACTCGAGCAGGTCGCCTGACTGGCTGTCCAGTTCGCCAATCACGGTCATGGCCGGGAAGTCATAGTCCTGGATCGCTGTGCTCTCGCGCAGGAACTCCGGGTTGACCGCAACACCGAAGTCGACGCCGGCCTTCTTGCCCGAGCAATCTTCGAGAATCGGGATCACCACGTTCTTCACGGTGCCTGGCAACACGGTGCTGCGGACTACCACGGTATGGCGGCTGGCTTTGTCGCGCAGGGCGGTGCCGATTTCCCGGCAGACCGCTTCCATGTACACCAAGTCCAGGTCACCGTTCTTCTTGCTGGGGGTACCGACGCACAGCAGCGACAGGTCGGTGGCGAGGATCGCCGCTTGTACGTCGGTGGTGCCGCGCAGTCGGCCCTTGCTGATGCCATCTTGCAGCAGCTGTTCCAGGCCCGGCTCGACGATCGGCGACTTGCCCTGGTTGATCAGTTCGATTTTCGCCGGGGAAATGTCCACCCCCAGCACGTGATGGCCGCGGGCCGACAGGCAGCCCGCGCAGACCGCGCCAACATAGCCAAGTCCAAAGATACTGATGTTCATAGATCCCTCTCCCTGGGGCACGGCAAAGCCGGCCGAGATACATCGTTCATGAAGTTGTCGAAATGGCAGACGCGCAGAAGTAAGCCGCGCTCGGAAGTGGCGTTGCAGGCTGTTTCTTAGTGGTCTTATTACAGCCTAAGGGTGTTTTTATTTGTATTGCAAGCTTTGATATTCCCTTGTTTGAAAATAACTTACATCCTCTCTGTGAAAGTTTAAAAACCGTTAAAAATCAATAAGTTAAAGTTGTTGTTAGTTAGGCGTCAAAAAAATGATAGCTGCGCGTGTGGCAATAAAGTGGCGCCAAGCGCATGGCGTTTTGCCAATTTTTCCCGTTTTGCGTGCACAGGTTTGCACCGCTGGCGCGTGAAACGCCCTGTCAATCAAGGCCTCGCAGGGGTGTGGTAGTGGCGCAATACTGGCTTGCGACGCTGGCCGGTGATGGGCATAGTGACTGCACAGTCTGCAACTGCTTACAGGATTGTGAGCGGGCCCCATGACGGCAAAGGAAAAAGGAGAAACGTCATATGAAAGGACTCGGTCCACGACTGCGGGAAGAGCGCGAACGGCTGGGCATGACCCAGCGGGTATTCGGTGACATCGGCGGCGTCGAGCCCAACGCCCAGGGCAAGTACGAAAGCGGTGAGCGCACGCCGCGGGCGGACTACCTGGCAGCGCTGGCGACCCGCGGTGTGGATGCGCTTTATGTGCTCAGCGGGGTGCGTACGCCGGCACCGCTGGAAAGCCTCACTGCGGATGAAACGGGTCTACTGGGCGCATTTCGGCGTTTGCCGGCGGCCGACAAGGCGGCAATGTGGCATTTGATGGGGCGCCTGGTGAGTGAGGGCGATGGCTTTGAGGTGACGCGCCAGTCGCGTCATGAGCGTCAGACGTTTCTGTAGGAAGTTTTACGCTAGGTCCGCCATGAAAAATTTTGTTAAGGTGGCGGGATCCAATCGCCCTGTTGACGAGGTGTCTGCTTGATTAGGGTCCTAGTGGTCGACGATCACGATCTGGTTCGAACCGGTATTACTCGCATGCTGGCCGATATCGATGGCCTGCAGGTGGTGGGCGAGGCGGACTCGGGCGAATCGGCGCTGAAGCTCGCCCGGGAACTGAAGCCTGACGTCGTGCTGATGGACGTGAAGATGCCTGGGATCGGCGGCCTCGAAGCCACCCGCAAGTTGTTGCGCAGCCACCCCGACATCAAGGTGGTGGCTGTAACAGTATGTGAAGAAGACCCGTTCCCCACCCGCCTGATGCAGGCCGGTGCCGCCGGTTACCTGACCAAGGGCGCGGGGCTGGACGAAATGGTTCAGGCCATTCGCCTGGCCTTTGCCGGCCAACGCTACATCAGCCCGCAGATCGCCCAACAACTGGCGTTGAAGTCGTTTCAGCCCCAGGGCTCGCCGTTCGATGCGCTGTCGGAGCGGGAAATCCAGATTGCCCTGATGATCGTCGGCTGCCAGAAAGTGCAGATCATCTCCGACAAGTTGTGCCTGTCGCCCAAGACCGTCAATACTTACCGCTATCGGATCTTCGAAAAACTCTCGGTCACCAGCGACGTCGAACTGACCTTGCTGGCCGTTCGCCACGGTATGGTTGACGCAAGCCTGTAAACCCTCATGTCAAAAGTCTTTGATGCCAGCGCGTTCCTGGCGACCTGCAGTGGTCGCCCGGGCGTATACCGGATGTTCGACGCCGAGGCGCGGCTGCTCTATGTGGGCAAGGCCAAGAACCTCAAGAAGCGCTTGGCCAGCTATTTTCGCAAGACTGGCCTGGCGCCGAAAACTGCCGCGCTGGTGGGGCGTATTGCCCAGGTTGAAACCACCATCACCGCCAACGAGACCGAGGCGCTGCTGCTCGAGCAGAACCTGATCAAGCAGTGGCGCCCGCCGTACAACATTCTGCTTCGCGACGATAAGTCCTATCCGTATGTGTTCCTGTCGGATGGCCAATTCCCTCGCCTTGGGATTCATCGTGGGGCAAAGAAAGCCAAGGGGCGTTATTTCGGGCCATACCCCAGTGCTGGCGCCATTCGCGAGAGCCTCAGCCTGCTGCAGAAAGCCTTCTCTGTGCGCCAGTGCGAAGACAGCTATTTCGCCAATCGCACCCGCCCGTGCCTGCAGTACCAGATCAAGCGCTGCAAAGGCCCGTGCACCCAGCTGGTCACGGCCGAGGAATATGCCGAGGACGTGCGCCACTCGGTGATGTTCCTCGAAGGGCGCAGCCAGCAGTTGGGCAACGAACTCAACGAAGCCATGGAAAAGGCCGCCATGGCCCTCAATTTCGAAAAGGCCGCCGAACTGCGCGACCAGATTGCCTTGTTACGCCGGGTTCAGGACCAGCAGTACATCGAAGGTGGCTCCGGCGACGTCGATGTGGTGGCTGCCTTCGTCAACCCAGGCGGTGCCTGTGTGCACCTGATCAGCGTGCGCGGCGGCCGGGTGCTGGGCAGCAAGAACTTTTTCCCGCAGGTGGGCATCGAGGAGGAAGTGGCCGAAGTCATGGCCGCATTCCTGTCGCAGTACTACTTGGGCAATGCCGAGCGCGAATTGCCCGGCGAACTGATTGTCAACGTGGTGCACGAAGACTTCGCGGCCATTACCGAAGCCGTGCAGAGCCTGCGCGGTCGCGAGTTGACCATCAGCCATCGCGTACGCGGCACCCGCGCACGCTGGCAGCAACTGGCGGTGACCAATGCCGAGCAGGCACTCAATGCCCGCTTGGCCAACCGCCAGCACATGGCCGCACGCTTCGAGGCCCTGGCCGATGTGCTGGGCCTGGATGAAGTGCCGCAGCGCCTTGAGTGCTACGACATCAGCCACTCCAGCGGCGAAGCCACGGTAGCCAGCTGCGTGGTGTTCGGCCCCGAAGGCCCGATCAAGTCGGATTACCGGCGCTTCAACATCGAAGGCGTCACCGCAGGCGACGACTATGCGGCCATGCATCAGGCCCTGACCCGCCGTTATGGGCGCATTAAGGACGGTGAAGGTAAACTGCCCGACGTGCTGCTGGTCGACGGTGGCAAGGGCCAGCTGAACATGGCCCGCGAAGTGATGCAAGAGCTGGCCTTCACCGACCTGACCCTGCTCGGCGTGGCCAAGGGCGTGACCCGCAAGGCCGGCTTCGAAACCCTGTATCTCAACGACGTGGCCCATGAGTTCACCCTCAAGGGCGACAACCCGGCGCTGCACCTGATCCAGCAGATCCGCGACGAAGCCCACCGTTTTGCCATCACCGGTCACCGTGCCCGGCGTGGCAAGGCCCGCCGCACATCGAGCCTGGAAGACGTTGCCGGGGTAGGGCCCAAGCGCCGCCGCGACTTGCTGAAACACTTCGGCGGCCTGCAGGAGCTCAACCGCGCCAGCATCGATGAGATCGCCAAAGCCCCCGGCATCAGTAAAAAGCTTGCCGAGTCGATTTATGCCAGCCTGCATAGCGAGTAGAATGCCGGGCTCAACCCGCAGCCAGTCGTACCGATGAATATTCCAAACCTGCTCACCGTTCTACGCGTCCTGCTCATCCCGATCTTCATCCTGCTGTTCTATGTGCCCTATCACTGGAGCTACATGGCCGCCAGCACGGTGTTCGCTATCGCGGCCGCCACTGACTGGCTGGACGGCTACCTGGCGCGTCGCCTGCAGCAGAGCACCCCGTTCGGCGCCTTCCTCGACCCGGTAGCCGACAAGCTGATGGTGGCGGTGGCCTTGGTGCTGCTGGTTCAGGTACACGCCAACTTCTGGCTGACCCTGCCGGCAGCGGTGATCATCGGCCGCGAGATCGTCGTGTCGGCGCTGCGCGAGTGGATGGCCGAACTGGGGGCGAGGGCGCATGTGGCAGTATCCAGCCTCGGCAAATGGAAGACTGCGGCGCAGATGCTGGCGCTGGTTATTCTGCTGGCCAACCCGCCGGTGGTGAGCTTCTGGGTGGTGCTGGGCTACGGCCTGCTGCTGGTGGCAGCTGCGCTGACCTTGTGGTCGATGGTGCACTACCTGCTGGCCGCCTGGCCGCACCTGCGCGAAGGCTCAGAGCAAAAATAAAACTTTTTTGAATCAAGGGGTTGACGCCGTTTCAGATATCGCTAGAATGGCACCCATCACGACGCGGGAATAGCTCAGTTGGTAGAGCACGACCTTGCCAAGGTCGGGGTCGCGAGTTCGAGTCTCGTTTCCCGCTCCAAATAAAGATCTGCAGAGTTCGCTTGAAGTCTGCAAGTCGTGAAAAAAGGCCCTTCGGGGCCTTTTTTCGTTTCAGCTGAAAATATCAGGATCCGGATGCTGTATTGCAGTGGAGCAGGGGCGCGCGTGATGAAAGGCCGGCCAGGCTCCATCGGCGACCCTGCAACCGAATCACGCCGAGAGTGCCAGCACCCACAGCGCTGCCACCAGCGCAGGCGGCATGACCAGCATGCCAAGGCGCAGGAAGCGCCATGCACTGACGTGCTCGCCCTCCCGGCGGATGGCCACCAGCCACAACAGGGTTGCCAGTGACCCGGTAATCGACAGGTTCGGGCCCAGGTCCACGCCAATCAGCAGCGCCGCCGTCGTTTGGCCAGGCAGCTCGACGAGATGCCCCATGGCCCCGGCGATCAGCCCGGTCGGCAAATTGTTCATCAGGTTGCTGGCTACGGCGACGCCCGCGCCTGCAGCCCAGCTGGCCTTGGTGGGCGAGTGCCGGGCCAGAGCGGCCAGGGCATGGGCCAATTGCTCGATGACCCCTGTCTGTGCCACGGCTTCGACAAGCACGAACAGGCCTGCCACCAGTGGCAGCACGCCCCAGGCCACATGCCTGAGCACCGGCATCGGGCTGCATCGCTGGCGCAGGTGGATCAGCCCGGTGGTGGCGACGCCAGCACAGAACGTGGGCAGGCCCAGTGGCGTGTCCAGCGCCGAAGCCGTCAGCAGCAGTGCGCCGGTCAGTACAAGGCCCACGGCGCACAGGCGGGCGCCGTGGGGCAAAGGCTGTGGATCGCTGACCGGGGCCAGGGGCTGACGAATTTGCTGGCGTTGGGTGATGCGCAATACCAGGTAGGTCAGGCCGATGGCTGCCAGCGACGGCAAGGTGAACTGCCTGAGCCAGTCCAGAAGCGGCGGCATCTGGCTGCCGAATACGACCAGGTTGGCGGGGTTGGAGATCGGCAGCACGAAGCTGGCGGCATTGGCGATGAAGGCGCAGATGAACAGATAGGGCAGCGGTTCGGCCTTGGCCGCCCGGCAGGCCGCGTACACCGCCGGGGTCAGAACCACGGCGGTCGCATCGTTGGACAGGAACACGGTGACCAGCGTGCCCACCACGAACACCAAGTCGAACAGCCGTTGCCCGGAGCCCCGTGCATGGCGTACCGCGTACCTGGCCAGCCAGTCGAACAACCCCTCCTGGCGTGCCAGTTCGGCCAGTACCATCATACCGATCAGGAACAGGTACACATCGCCACCTTCGGCAATGGCCGCCAGGGCGGAGCGCAGCGGGATCAGTCCCAGCCCGGTCAGCAGCAGTGCGCCGCCCATGGCCCAGACGTATTCAGGTATTCGCCAGGGTCGCAGGATGACGCCGCAGGTGGCCAAGGCGGCCACGGCCCAGATGATCAGCGCGGTATGGGACGTAAGCATGGTTCGTTCAGTGTCCAGCGGATGAGGGCGTGGCGCTCAAGCGGGGTTGGGTTTCCGGGAAGGCGATCAGTACCAGAAGAAACGCAGCTGCAGCGATGGCGGCGAGGGTCAGGAACGCGGCATCGTAACCGGCCACCTGCACCACCAGGCCGGCAATCCCTGGGCTCAGCGCGGCGCCCAGGCCAAATACTGCAGTCAGCGCACCCAGGCTGACGTTGAAGCGCCCGGTGCCCTCGGTCAGGTCCTTGACCACGATGGGGAACAGCGCACCGAAGATCCCCGCGCCAATGCCGTCCAGCAGTTGCACGCTGACCAGCCAGAATGGGTTGTCGGACACCACGTAGAGCGCGCCGCGTAGCGGCAGGATGAGAAAGCCTGCCAGCAGAAATGGCTTGCGCCCCCATTGTTCGGCCTTGGCACCCGTCAGGAGTGCCATCGGTACCATGACCAGCTGCGCCGCGATGATACAGGCGGAGGTGAGGGGCGTCGCCAGGCTCAGGTTGACTTGTGACAGCTTCTGGCTCACCAGCGGCAGCATCGCCGCATTCGCCAGGTGGAAGAGGGCGCAGCAAACAGCGAACAACAGCAGCGTGCGGTTGCGCAGCAGCAGGCGAAGCGCGGCCGGGTGGACTTCGCCCGATCGCGTAGGGGACAGGCCGCGTGCAACTTCATGATCGATGGCCGCTGCCGGAATACGACTGACCGCGATGATGCTGGCCACGGTCATGACGGCCATCAGGTAGAACACCACCACCGGACCGTACAGGTAGGCCAGGCCGCCGGCCAGGAGCGCTGAGCAGGCGTTTCCGGCGTGATTGAAGGTTTCATTGCGCCCAACGCGTTGAGTGAAGGCCTTGGGGCCGGTGATGCCAAGCGAAATGGCGGCAATCGCCGGGGCGAACACTGAGCCTGCAAGTGCACTGATGCTCTGGGTGATGGCCACCAGGCCGAATGTCGAGATCAACGGTAGCAACAGGCAGCTGCCGGTCACCAGCAACGCGGCGATCACCACGATCGCACGCTTGGCCGGTGTCGTGTCGATGAGCGCGCCGACCAGGGTCTGCGCAAGCAGTGCGGTAACCCCGGCCAGCGTCATCACCAGGCCGATGCTCGCCGGTTGCCAATGGTGCACGGCCAGAAGATAGATCGCCAGATAAGGCCCCAGGCCATCGCGCACGTCGGCGAGAAAGAAGTTCAGCCAATCGAGTGCACGTTGATGTGATCTGTTCAGCGGCGAAGTGTCCAAGCAGGGATCTCGATGGCCAGAGAGGTGGAGCACGTCAACGCAAGCCTCGCTCAGTCGACATGCAGGCGATTGCGGCCTGTTTCCTTGGCGGTGTACAGCGCCTGGTCGGCGCGTTCAAGCAGCGATAGCCAGCTTTCAGTGGCCGTTCCAGCCGCGCTGGCGATGCCAATACTGGCGGTCACCTGTCTGAAAGGACTGTCTTGGTGAGCGATAGGTTCCAAGGCCAGGCGCTCGATTATCAGGCGCGCGACGGCGACTGCACCGTCGCTGTTGGTGGCGGGCAGAATGATCGCCATTTCCTCACCCCCATAGCGTGCCAGCAGGTCGCCAGGGCGTCGGATGCAGGTCGAGAGCAGGTAGGCAACCTGCTGCAGGCAGGCGTCCCCAGCGGGGTGCCCGTAGCTGTCGTTGTAGCGTTTGAAATGATCGATATCAATCATCAGCAATGACAGTGTTGTCCCGTTTCGCCGCGCTCTTTGAATCTCCTCGGCCAGAACCTCGTCGAAGCAGCGCCGGTTTGCCAGCCCGGTCAGCGCGTCGTGCATCGCCTGACGTTCGAGCTGCTGATTGCTGTCGAGCAACTGCTGTTGCGCCGCTCTGAGTTCACCTTCTACCGCGACGCGTCGGCGCATGGCGCGAATCAGCAAGCCGCCAATGGCTCCGGTCAGCGCGAGCAGCCCGGAAACCACCAGCAACGACAGCATCGCCTCGAACTGCCAGGCCGCCAGTGCCTCGCGTTTGCCTAGCGCGACCGTCGTCACCAGCGGGAGCTTGTCACTCTTGCGAAACGCATACAGGCGCTCCACGCCATCCAGGCTTGAGGTGAACGAGGCGGTGCCCACCGATTGGTCGACCAGGTACTTGGCGTAGATGGGCGACTTCGAGAAGTTGCGCCCCATGTCCTGCTCCCGAAACGGGTAGCGCACCAGCATTGCGCCGTCGGTGTACGACAGGCCGATGGCGCCGTCATGGCCCACGTCGATCTGGCCGAACAGGCGCAGGAAGTTCTCCACCCCAAGCGTCACGGCCACGACGCCGGCGAACTCGCCGCGGGCGTCGTTGAAGCGCCGGCTGATGGTGATCACCCATTCCTGGTTGGCACGGCTACGGATGGGCAGGCCGATAAAGGGCTCCCGGGATGGATCGTCGCGGTGGTGGATGAAGTAGGCTCGATCGCTGCTGTTGGCGTTCAAGGGGATTGGGCGGTTGGACGACATCAGCCAGCGTCCATCCTTGGCATAAATGGTGATGCCGCTCAATTGCGGCATCAAGGGCTGCTGACGGCTGACCAGTTGGCTCAGGCGTTCGATCTGCGCAGGCCCGCTGCCCTCGGTTTCCAGGCGTTCGACCAGACCGAGCAACAGCAGTGAGCTCTGCCGCACGATGCCTTCAGAATAGGTGGATAGCGCCTGGGTCAGGTTCAGGCCATGGATGTTGACCTCTGCCAGCGCTTGCTCGCGGGAGGCCATCACCTTCCACAGCGTCAGCGATGCAAGCGAACAACCAATGACCAACAGCAGAAGAACAACGAGGTGGATGTCACGCTTCACGTCAGTACCTGATGGAGATTCCGGTTTCTCTTGCGGGCGGTTCGTGCGCCGGGGGCCTTCCGTGCGAGTCGCTAACCAGGCGGTCAGGGGGTAACTGGCTGGTTCAATGCTAGCAATATAGCACTATGCGGGGTAGGAATGTCTGACAAAAAGTGAGGCGCAATCGTGTGCGCGAGCGCCTCTTCAACGTCACTGTTCACCCTGCTAAGCGGATTAAAACAGTTGGAACAACCATCTGACGCACACGGGCGCAATAGCAACGTGGCAGATTGCGACTATAGTAACGTCTTAAAAAAACCGGATCAGTGGGTGCCATGTCTACGATCGATCTGTCGTCCTCGCAAAGTCTTCGCAAGCGTGTGTTGTTGGCCGGGGCGTTGAATATCGGCTCCATCGTGGCCTCCCAGGTCATTCGGTTGGGTGGCAACCTGATCATCACCCGCCTGCTGCTGCCCGAGATGTTCGGCCTCATGGCCATTGCCACCACGGTGTCGGTGTTGCTGCTGTTGCTGTCCGACGTGGGCCTGCGGCAAAACATCATTCAAAGCCCGCGCGGTGACGAGCCGCTGTTCCTCAATACCGTCTGGTCGCTGCAGATCATTCGCGGCCTTGGGCTGTTTGTCGTGATGCAGTTGGTGGCGCTGGCCTCATGGGTTTCCCAGCACTTCGAAGTGTGGCCACCGCACTCCACCTACGCCGCCCCGGAGTTACCCGCGGTGCTGGCCATTACCGGCTTTTTCGCGGTCATCTTCGCCTTCCAGTCGACCAAGATCGACGTGGCCATCCGTACCTTCCAGCAGAAGAAAGTGGTGCTGATCGAGCTCATTTCGCAAATCGCCGGCCTGGTAGTGATGCTGGTGATCGGCTACCTCACCCGTTCCATCTGGGCCCTGGTGGCTGCAGGCCTGGTCAGCACTTTGGTCACCACGGTGCTCAGCCATGTGATGTTCCCGGGCCACAGGGACCGCCCGCAGTGGGATCCGGCGGCGCTGCGCGAGATCGTCAACTATGGCCGCTGGGTGTTCCTGTCTTCCGCCGTTGGCGTGTTGGCCATGCAAGGCGACCGTATCTGGTTCGGCGGCAGCATGACAGTGGCGCAGCTGGGGGTGTATTCGATTGCCGTGGGTATTCTTGCTGCCTTCCAGCTCAGCCTGCAGCGGCTGGCCGGGGCAGTGGCGTTGCCGGCCTTCAGCGAGGCGGCCAGGAGTGGCGACATGGAGCGCCTGCGCCGCCTGTATTTCCGCTTCAGGCTGATGTTCGATGTGCTGACCCTGTTTACCTGTGGCTTCCTGTTCACCGCCAGCCCGCTGATCATCCATTGGCTTTATGACGCACGGTATCAGGACGCCGGGCAGATGATGGCGATTCTGTCGTTGTCGCTGTTCACCTTGCGCTATGGCCTGACTCAACAGATATGGATGGCCCTGGGGCTGACCAAATACATGGCCATGGACAATATCATCCGGGTGGTTGCGCTGTTCACCTTGATGCCGTTGCTGCTGGCCATTGGCGGAGTGACCTACGCGCTCTGGGGCGTGGCCCTGCATACCTTCTTCACGCTGTTCCTGATCTTCAAGACCAGCCACCAGCTGGGCATGCTGAGTATCAAGCGCGAGCTGATGGTACTGCCGGTCATGGTGTTCGGCGCCCTGTGTGGCCAGTTCATCAGCCAACTGTTCGCCTGAGCAGCCTGTGCATCTGCAACCCCCGTTGTTCTGATCGGCTGTACCAAGGACCTGAAAGATGAATGTGATCGACTACTTTGATCGAACGAGAATCATCAATATCCCGTCCAGAACGGACCGCCGCGTAGAGACCGAAGCCGAATTCGCACGTAACGGCTTCCAGATCGATGATGAGAAGATCGGCTTTTTCCCAGCGGTGACGCCCACGGTACAGGAGGGCTTCCCCAGTGCAGGCGTGCGAGGCTGCTTCATGAGCCACCTGCACATACTGGAAGAAGCCATGCGCCTGAATGTGAAAAACATTCTGATCATGGAAGACGACATCCAGTTTTCCAGGCGCATTGGCCCATATGGCAAAAAGGCCATCGAGGCCCTGCAAAGCCTGGATTGGGACATTGCCTACCTTGGGCATTCGTGTGAAGGCAACTCGGACACCCCGCGTTGGACGCCGGTCGACCGCCCCATACACCTGGCGCACTTCTATGCGGTGAATGGCAAGAGCGTGGGCAAGCTGCGGGACTTTCTCGCGCAGATTCTGCAGCGCCCGCCCGGGCACCCGGACGGCGGGCCGATGCACTATGATGCGGCCCTCAATACGCTCATCCATACCGACAAGAACATCCAGGCCTACTACTTCACCTGGAACCTGGGTTACCAAAGGCCTTCGCGTACCGACCTGCATGCGCTGTCGATCTTTGACCGGCTGGCCATGCTGCGGCCGTTAATGGCCCTTTATCGGCGCTTGAAAGCAGAGAAACTCAGGCGAACCCGATAACACTCACACCGCGCTTTCAGCTCAGCGCCGCAGCCTGTTGAAGGTTCAGTGACCGTGTCTCCGGCGCCAGCATCCACGACAGCAGCAAACCGAAGAAGGTGATGCCTGCGGCCACCTACATCGTCTGAGCGATGCCGAGGGTACCCAGCGAGATCGGCACCAGGTAAGTCCCTACCGCTGCGCCAATGCGTGACACCGAAGTGCCCACACCCACCGCGAATGCGCGGATCTCGGTCGGGAAGATTTCGTACGGATAGATCAGTGTCAGCCCTGGGCACCGCCGATGAACAGGGCGTAGATGGCGAAGAACAGCAGCCCCAGATCCCCGCGCCATTGTTGAATGCCCAAGGCAGAGCAGCGCCAGGCCGGACACGCCGAAGCTGTACAGCAGCAGGTTGCGTCGGCCGAGGGTGTTGATCAGGCGGGTGGGCCACAGATGATCATGAGGTCAAGGTCGGCAAGGCGGATGTCAGTCGGTGGCGTGTCGGGCCTGATCGGGATGCCCAGATCGCTCATGACCGCGCGGCGCCAAGGTGTGTGAACACGCCAGCGGCAAGGTCGCCAAGCTGGTGTGCCCGTACCACAAGTGGGCATTCGAACTCGATGGCAACCTGATCGGCGGCTTCGTCTTTGGCGCGGCCATGGCCTTCTTCATGCGCTGGCCTAACCTCGACCCGGCCTGGCGCCTGCTGATCACCACGGGTTTCTGCGGTGGGCTGACCACTTTCTCGACCTTTTCCGCCGAAGTGCTGTCGATGCTCATGCATGGCCGCTACAGCTGGGCGGCCGCCCCGGTTTCGGCCCATGTGCTGGGTTCGTTGCTGATGACCTTCGCCGGTTTTGCCTTGGTGCGCTGGCTGGGCTGAGGCAGGTGTCATGCGCCCGTCATGCGTGGCTGATAGTGTTCCGGTCCCCTTTCGTGGCACAAGGTGTGCGACACGGTGTATTCCGGCACGACCCGCAAGCAGTTCATGCTGCGCTCCTGCGACATGCGCAGCGACGAGTTCGCTGCTTTGTTCACGCAACTGTACGGCAACCTGTATGCCGACATGCCGCCGCTGGTCGAGGGCATCGCCATCGGTGGTGTCTATGGCCGCTTCGACGGCATGAGTGTGCGGCGCATGCAGTATCAGGGCGACTTCACCATCGTACTGCCGGCGCCGCAGGACGAAATCACCTTTGTGCTGCCCACTGCGGGCAAGATCATCTTCGACCACCGCGGCGAGTCGATCGGCGGTGCCCAGGTCGGCCTGGCGGTGGACAAGCTCGACATCCGCTCGGTGCGCATCACCGAGGGTCACGCCCAGTGCGGCATGTCGATCCGCCGCGGGGCGTTTACCGAGCGCCTTTCGACCTTGCTTGAACAGCCATTGCCAGCGCCGATTCGCTTTGCGCCGCAGGTAGACCTGAGCCATCCGGCGTTTCAGGGGATCCGGGCCTTGCTCGAACTGGCAACCGGTACCGAGTTCGACCAGCTGATCAGCACCGGTCTGCTGATGCCTGTGCGCTTGCAGGAGATGCTGGTCGACGCGCTGCTCGAAACCTGGCCGCACAACTACAGCGAGGCGCTGCACAACCCGGCACCGGCAATTGCACCGCGCCATGTGAAGGTGGCCATGGCTTATCTGCGCGAGCACCCCGCCAGCCAGGTCAGTGTCAGCGAGTTGGCGGGGCTGGCCAATGTCAGCCTGCGGGCGTTGCAGGATGGCTTCCGGCGTTTTGCCGGGACGTCGATCGTTGGCTATCAGCGGCAGGTGCGGTTGGAGCAGGCGCGCGAAGTACTGGCGCGCGGGGAGGGAGGGTCTGTGGCAGAGGTTGCCTTGCGCCATGGTTTCAGCAATGCCGGGCGATTTGCCCAGTATTTCAAGTTGGCATTCGGGCTCAATCCCGCAGATATGCGGCGAGATCGCCGATAGTGGGGCCGCTGTGCAGCCCCTGAAATCTTCAGAATGCGTAGCTGGCCTTCAGGCTGCCACTGACACCATGGCTGTCGCCCCCGCCCATGGCTGCCACCTCGCCCCCGACGCTCAGTGCCCCGAGGTTGGCCATCAGGTTCACGCCGCCAATGAACTGGTCGCGGTTGTCGAAGGCCGCGCGCTGTTTGATATCCAGCCCCAGCAAGTGACCTTCGCTGTCGACCTGATGATCACCCAGGGCATGCTCGTAACCCACTTCGACCCCCGGCACTAGCTGCCAGCTGCCCATGGCCACCGGCGCGAAGGAGGCCTTGAGGTTGGCCACGGCGGCGCGTCGGGTTTCTTTCAGGTCATCTACCTGCAACGCCAGTTCGCTGCCTTTCTCGGTGAAACCGTTGAGGTCCACGCGGCTGACCCGCAGCCCCAGGCTCGGCTCCAGCACGAGGGCGCCGGTGGGCAGGCGATAACCCAGTGCCAGGCTGCCTCCTGCCAGGGTACCGTGGCTGTCGCCCTTGGCCGTGCCCAGGCCGCCACCGAGTTCGCGTTTGCTCGAATAGTCGAGCCAACCGGCGCTGGCATCGGCATCGATGAACAAACCTTGTTCCAGGCCATTCGGCGCAAAGCGCGCACCCAGGCTGAGGAAGGTCAGGTCGGTGTCCGCCTCGCCACCGGCACCGCCGACCTTACCGTTGCTGTAGCCGAAACCGGCATGGGCGCTGAGCTGTTCGGAGAACCGCTGGGTCAGCCCGACCATCAGGCCTTGGCTGTGCTCGTTGCTGCTGGCGGTGTGGGACGATCCATCGGTGCCCAGGTAGCCGGCCAGTGCGGTGCTCCACAGACGCGCCTGGCCGACCTTGAGGTCGCTGCCATCGGCAAAGGGCGCGGCCGCACGGTCGATCATCGCCCCTTGGCGCAGCAGGTAGCTGGCGGCGTCGGCATGCACCTGCCCACCCACGGTCGACTCGACACCGCCCAGCGTACCGGCGTCGATGGCCGACTGCAGGTAGTAGTTGTAGGCGCTATAGCTGCCCGACAGCGAGGTGTCCTGCAACTGGCGCAGTAGCTGTGCACCGGCAGCGGCGTTGCCCAGCAGGCCGGCTTCGCCGGGCAGGGTGGCGTAGCGCACCATCTTGCCGCGTAGCACGTAGATGGTTTCTTGCGACAGCCCCAGGCCCTGTTTCAGGTAGTTATCCATGCTGCCGTAGGCGGCAGTGACTTCATCCAGGCCTGCTTGCAGGTAGCTGGCTTCGACCCCGAGCAGCGGCGCGTAGACCTCGGCCATGCTCGCCGGCATGGCCGCCAGCGTCGCTGCGACACGGGCGGCGGTGTAGTCGTTGGTGGCCAAGTAGTTGCTCATGATGGTCGCGTCGTCGACCCCGGCGATGCTCAGCAGCACCGCGGCAGTCCAGCCGGTGCGGTCCTTGCCGGCGGTGCAATGGAACAGCGCTGCGCCGTCAGCGCTGGCCAGTTCGTTGAACAGCACGCTGAACTGCCCGCGCATGCCGGCATCGCTGACGAAGGCGCGGTTGGTTTCCTGCATCATGGCCCGCGCCTGGGCAGCGCTGGTGAACGAGATGTTGGTGATGTTCGAGCCGGAGGGGGTGCTACCGATGATGTCGATGTTGGTGTAGCGGGCGCCGGCCGGCAGGGTGTCGGGTGTGCTGGCGATTTCGCTGGGGGTGCGCAGGTCGTAGACATCGCTGATACCCAGGCCGTTGAGGACGGTGAGGTCGGCTGCTGACGGGGTCAGGGCATTGGAGCGGTAGAACACCCCGGCGCGCATGACGCCATCATGGCTGGTGGTGTAAGCGCTGGTGGTGCCGGCGATGTCGCGGAAATTGTCCATGCCGGCCAGGCGCGGCGTGCCGAGTGTGTCGGCGGCATGCGCAGCGGAAATGGCCAGGGTAAGCAGGGACACGGAACAGAACAGACGTTGCAACACGGAAGTAGCCTCGATCGGATGCGTTGGGCTGGCTACTGTGGGGCGGGAAGATGTAACTGAATGTTACAACTTGCCGTGCGGCGCAAATGGCTGCGTTTTCCGTCTGTCGGGCGCGCATTCTGTCTCTGGCGAACTGCTGCCAGGGGCAGTCAAGGGAGGGGCGCTGCCTCATCTGATCCGCTTTTTTTCCTCGAACCTGAATCTGTAACCGTATCAGCCTCAAGCCGACAATGCTCTTCGTCCCTGCTATCACATTGAAGAGGTTCCGATGGGCAAGCTCGCGCTGTTTCTGGGTGGCTTTCTGCTGTTGACCGTTCTGATCGGCCTGCTCGGCACCATTCCGCCAAGCTGACTCTCCTTACGCCCTCCGGCCCGTCTACCATCGCTAGATGGGCCAGATTCCTGCCTGATTCTGGCAGTTCTCCCCGGCCATACCGCTGACTAGCGGTAGGTGCAAGTCGTTCTCAAGTGTAAAAGCCTCGTGTAGTCTCCCGCTGCGTCATAATGGGTCGTACATAGCGATCCCAGTCTTTTGCCTTGGGAGTCTGTACATAGATGGAATGCAAGAAGGGCACTTCAGCCATGCTGGAGTGGCGTAGCCGTTATCTCAGCGAAGGCATCCTCGAAGAGGATCAATACGATCAGGCACTGCGCTGTGCCGAGTCTCTGGAGCAGTCTGGGGTGATCAGCGCGCAGGAATGGATCGAGCTGGTCAAGGCGGCGAATGTTGCGCTGCTGACGGTGCGATAAGTCCTTCATTGCTTAGGGAAATCTGTCCACAAAAAACGTGGGTAGGTCTGTGGATAAAATGCTGGAGGCCAGGCCATTTGCGGGCTCTGTTAAATTGAGCAGAATTTGAACAGCGTTCAGCCCGCCCGTTCAAAGGCGGCTGCGCCAGCCTGGCGCAAGGCCAGCAGCAGTTCGCGTACCCGTGCGGGTAGCTCGCCGGAGGGGTATACCGCATGCATCTGAGGGTCCTGCCCTGTGCTTGAGGTCAGCCGGTAATCTGCGCACACCCGTACCAGGCGCCCTGCCTTCACCTGCGCTTCTGCCACCCAGTCGGCCAGCCGTGCGATGCCGGCACCGGCCAGGGTACTGTGATACACCGCGTCACCAGAGCCCAGACGCAGGCGTGGATGCGGGCGCAAGCTGGTGATCTGACCGTCGCGGCAGAAGTGCCAGGCTTTGAGGATGCGCGGGGCGGTATGCAGGATCAGGGCGTGCCTGTCCAGCTGCTCGGGCTGCTCGGGCATGCCGGCTCGGGCGATATAGGCCGGGCTGGCATAAAGATGGCGGTGGTAGCGCCACAGTGGATAACCAATCAGTTCGCTCGATTGGGGAAAGGCGCCGCGTATCACGAAATCCAGCTTGCCGTGCAAGGGGTCGAGGGCTGCGTCGCTGTACTGCACGTCGAGGGTCACTTGTGGGTGGCGCTGGCTGAAGCTGGCCAGCACGCCAGGCAATACATGCTCGCCGAGCAGTTGCGGCGCGGCAAAGCGCACCCAGCCTTGCGCACTGCCGGAGAGCGCGGCCAGTTCATCGGCTGCGTCGCGTTGCACATCCAGCAAGCGTTCGGCATGGGGCAGCAGGCGCTCACCGGCTTCGGTGAGGCTCACGGCGTTGGCGTTGCGGTTAAGCAGCTTGCACCCGCTGTTGTCTTCCAGGGTTTGTACCGCACGGGTCACCGCGCTGGGTGAGCGGCCCAGGGCGCGTGCGGCGGCAACAAAGCTGCGCTTGTGCGCAACACTGACGAAGGCCTGGATTTCGCGCAGCATGTTCAAAGCCATGGAGGGTTCCTTGTTGCAGTTGTTGCAATATGGCATTTCAACACAAGCGCGCCGCTTTGATTAGCCTTGCAGTCTGTCTTCACTGCCTGGAACCGCGCCATGATGGATATCGCCGTACTTTCCCTGTTCGCTTTCGCTGCCGGCCTGATCGATGCCGCTGTCGGCGGCGGCGGGCTGATTCAGATCCCGGCGCTGTTCAACGTACTGCCCACGGCGCAACCGGCAGCGTTGCTGGGCAGCAACAAGCTGGCTTCGGTGTGCGGTACGGCGTTTGCTGCACGCTCGTTCATTCGCAAGGTGACCCTGGACTGGGGCCTTATCGTGCCGGCGGCAGTCAGCGCGTTCATCATGTCGTTCGCGGGGGCGGCCACTGTTTCGCTGGTGCCTCCCAGCGTAATGCGCCCGGCAGTGCTGGTGCTGATCGTGCTGATGGCGATCTACACCTTCTGCAAGAAAGACTTCGGCACTTTGCACAAACCGGCGAAAATCGGCCGCCGGGAGCAGTGCCTGGCGGTGTTGATCGGGGGGGCGATCGGTTTCTATGACGGCTTGTTCGGCCCGGGCACCGGCAGCTTCCTGATCTTCCTGTTCATCCGCTTCTTCGCCCTCGATTTCCTGCATGCCTCGGCGTCGGCGAAGGTCGTCAACATTGCCACCAACCTGGCGGCCCTGGTGTTCTTCGTGCCATCGGGCAATGTGCTGTACGCCATCGCCTTGCCGATGGCCGCGTGCAACATCCTCGGCGCCTTGACCGGGACCTGGCTGGCAGTGCGCAAGGGCGTTGGGTTCGTGCGCGGGCTGTTCCTGATCCTGCTGTGCGTACTGATTGCCAAACTGTCCTGGGACTTGTTGATGGGTTGAAGTCAGATCACCTGGCGCTGCGGCTCGGCCTGCTCGACGCGATTGCGGCCCTGTGCCTTGGCCCGGTACAGCGCCTGGTCGGCGCGCGCCAGCAGTTCGTCCAGGCTGGGGGCGGCTTCGTCTGCTGCGCAGCCGGCGACGCCGATGCTGACCGTGATTTGCAGGCGGTCATCGCCTTGGGCCAGGTGCAGGTCCTGCACGGCACGGCGCAGGCGTTCGGCGGTGAACTCGGCCCGCTCCGGCGCCAGCCCCGGGAGCACCAACACGAATTCCTCGCCGCCCAGCCGGGCGAGCAGTTCTTCGTCGTGTAAGTGGTCCTGCAGTGTGCGGGCGAACTGGCGCAACACCTGATCACCTACCGCATGGCCATGGCGGTCGTTGATCGACTTGAAGTGATCGATGTCGAGCATCATCAGGGTCAGCGGCAGCCCTTGGGCGTGTTGCTGGCGGCTGTCGAGCAGGGCATTGGCGCGGCGGCTGAAGGCACTTCGGCTGAGCAGGCCGGTGAGGTGGTCGATGGTGGCCTGGTGCGCCAGGCGCGCCAGCAGGCTGCGATTGGCCTGGCTGACACAGGCCACCACCAGTGGCCCGAGGACCAGCATGGCGATACCCAGGCGTGCCGACATCAGTGTGGTCACCCCGGGTTCGCTCTGCGGCACGCTGAAGTGCATGAGGTTCTGCGCCACGGCCACGATCAGCGTGCTGCCGGCGGTGAGCGTCAGCAAGGACACCAGGAACGGCGAGTACGTCCAGGCACACCACAGCAGTGCGGCAATCGGAAACGCAATGGCGCCTGGCCCGCCGAAAGCGATGCTGAACGCCAGGGAAGCCAGCAGCACCAGCAAGGGAGCCAGGCGGATGGCCTGGGCGCCGCTGCGCACCAGGGCGCGAGCCGAGGGGGCGGTAAGGAGGATCGGCAGCACCAGCACGCTGGTCGAGAACTGTTCGCTGAACCAGGCCAGCCAGGTGGCCTGCAGCGACTTTTCGAACCACGGAGCGGCCATTGCACAGGCCATGCTGGCGGCCACCACGGCACCCGCAGCGCAGGCGCCGAACACACTGAGCACACCGTGCGGAGTGCGCATGCGCCGATGCAGGCGGGGCAGGCGTGACAGCAGCCACCACACCGTCACCACTACGCCGAGGTTGCACAGGTTGAACCACAGGGCGGGTGCCCAGGCACTGCCGCACGCCAGGTCGGCTACGACCATCGCCAGCCACACCAGGCTAAAGCCCATGAGGTTGGCCTGGCGTGGATAACGCAAGAGTACGCCGGCCAGCACCGCATTGACTGGCCAGAACAGCGACAACGATTCGATAGGCCGAGCCAGGATGCCGCCGAGGGTCAGGGCAAGGGTCAGGCCGAACAAGGCGATATAGGGCAAAAAGCGCGAATGTGCTGGAAAAACCATAGGCTCGACCGACAAGCGGAAACGAAATCCAGGACAACGGCAATGAGCACCTGGGGCGTTGACGCGTCAGTGTGTTGGCACGGGGTGCTTGATGTCAATCTGCCGTAATCGTGCAAATTGGTGGCAAATAGCCTCTATTCCTTGCCAGATTGCTTACAGGCCGAAGAACCACGGCACCATCAGTAGGGTCACCAGCATCACCAGTACAGTGAAGGGCACACCGATCTTGACGAAGTCGCCAAAACGGTACTGGCCAGGGCCAAGTACCAGGGTGTTGACCGGTGACGAGACTGGCGTCATGAACGCCGCCGATGCCGCCAGCGCCACGGTCATGGCGAACGGGTAGGGCGACAGGCCCAGTTGCGTTGCCGTGCTGATTGCTACCGGCGCCATCAGCACGGCGGTGGCGGTGTTGGAAATGAACAGGCCGATGACAGCCGTTACTGTGAACAGGCAGGCCAGCATGGCCAGCGGCCCGGCGCCGCCCAGCAGGCTGACCAGCCCGCCCACGGCCAGGTCGATGCCGCCGGTTTTCTGCAGCGCCTGGGCGAATGGCAGCATGCCGACGATCAGTACCAGGCTCTGCCAGTGAATGGCCCGGTAGGCGCTGTTCATGTCGATGCAGCGCCCGGCGCCCATCAGCAGGCAGCCGATCAGCGCGGCGATGACATTGGGCACGGCGCCGCTGACCATCAGCCCGACCATCACCGCCAAGCTCACAAGGGCATACGGCGCGCGGGTGCGGGCTGGCGCAACCTGGTCGATTTCGGCCGGCAGGCTCAGCACCAGAAAGTCCTTGGGTTGGCTTTGCAGCTGGCGCACGGCTTTCCACGGGCCGACCACCAGCAGCGTATCGCCCAGGCGCAGCTTCTCTTCAACCAGTTGCTCGTCGATGGCCGCCTGTTCGCGGCGCAGGCCGACCACGTTGAGGTCGTAGCGGGTGCGAAAGGCCAACTCCAGAATGCTCTTGCCGATCAGTTGCGAGCCCGGCGGCAGCGATACTTCGGCCATGCCCAGCTCATGAGACTGATCGATGAAGTAGGCCGCCTTGAAGTGCAACGGCTCCAGCTGCATGGTCTGGCAGAGGGTGCGCAGGTCGTCGCGGTTGGCGAACAGGTCGAGCAGCAGCACATCACCCTGGTGCAGCACGGTGTTCGAGTCTGCGGCAATCACCCGGGTGGTGAACTTGTGCTGGCGTTCGATGCCGATCACGTTGGCGCCGTGCTTTGTGCGCAGCTCCAGTTCGCCCAGGGTATGGCCGATCAGTGGCGAGTGCGGGCGAATGCGCAGGCGCCGTTCGCGGCCATTGAGCTTGTAATCGAGCACCAGGTCGAGCAGCGTGCGGCGGCTTTCCACACGGCCGTCCTTGCGCACTTCGCCATTGAGCCAGTGGCGGGTCAGCAGCATGTAACCGATGCCCAGTACCAGCACCACCAGGCCGAACGGGGTGAAACTGAAGAAGCTGAAGCCGGGCGCGCCATGGCGTACCAGTTCACTGTGCACCACCACGTTGGGTGGCGTGGCTACCAGGCTGAGCATGCCGCTGATCAGGCCGGCGAAGCTCAGCGGCATCATCAGCCGGCTGGGCGAAAGCTTCAGGCGTGCGGCAATGCTCAGCACCACGGGGATGAAGATCGCCACCACGCCGGTCGAGCTCATCACCGAACCCAGCCCGGCCACCGAAACCATCAGCAGCACCAGCAGGCGGGCCTCGCTGTTGCCGGCCCGTTCGCTCATCCATTCACCAATGCGGTAGGCAATGCCGGTGCGCACCAGGCCTTCGCCGATCACGAACAACGCGGCAATCAGCACCACGTTGGGGTCGCTGAAACCGGCCAGGGCCTGTTCCACGGTAAGGATGCCCGACAGCGGCAGGGCGAGAATGACCAGCAAGGCGACCACGTCCATGCGCGGGCGGTTGATGACGAAGAGGACGACGACGACAGCCAGCAGGCCGAGGACCCAGAGCAGTTCCTGGTTCATGGGGCGGGGGTGTTCCTTCACTCAAAGGGGCACGGAAGACAGTAGCAGTCAGTGTGGCAGCTTGCGGTGAAGGTGGTGTTGATGTGCTGCAGTGTTTGCACCCTGGCACAAAAGAAAAGGGCCGCAAGATGCGGCCCTATTTACTGTCATTACTCAGTGATGGCGGTGATGGCGGTGCTTCTTGCTGCCACCGTTGTCGCCGAGGTGGTTGCCCAGGGCACCACCGGCTGCACCGCCCAGGCCGGCACCGACGGTGGAGCCGGTCTTGCCACCTACTGCGCCGCCCAGCAGCGAACCACCAGCTGAGCCCAGGCCACCGCCGATGGCAGCTTCGGTACGGTTGCCTTTCTTCGCGCCTACCGCACTACCGGCTGCGCCGCCGACACCGGCGCCGATGGCCGCGCCAGTGCGGCCGCCGAGTTGCTGGCCAACCACGTTGCCCAGCACACCACCCAGGCCACCGCCAATGGCGGCAGTACCGTCACCGGCGAAAGCGCCCTGGCACAGCAGCAGGCCGAGGGCAATGGAAGGCAGAGTCAGACGCATGATTTGAACCTCAAAGGAATCATCAGGTTAAGTTGCCGCACGGTCGGGCGGCGGGTCAGGGTAGGGGAGACGCGTCAGCGGTCGTAACGGTCACCGCGCCATTGGCGGTCGTCGTCATCGTCGCGATCATGTCGGTGGTGGTGACGGTGGCCGCGGTCGTCATCGCGCCAGCCACCGTCATCACGGTAGTGGTCGTGATAGCAGCCCGACAAAAGCAGGAAGGCGGCGATCAGCGAAAAGCTAGCAAAGCGGGTCATCTGTATATAGGTCCTTGATCCGCATAGGTTTACGGGGCACTCACTCAGACTGGGATTGATCCATTTGGTTTCCCCGGCGGGCAAAAAAATGCCGTGCGAGCGATGAGTGGCATGCTTGCACGGCGGGAGTGGATCGGCTCAGGCCCAACGACGGGTGGCTTCAGGACACGGGATGGATCGCCAGCACCACGCCATTGGTGATCTGGATCAGCACATAATGCTCACCCATGCGCACCCAGTGGCTTTCCTTTTCCGGGGCGGGCAGCCCCTTGGCTTTCCAGTCGCTGATGGCCTGGTCATCGCGTTTGTACTGGTCGGGGGCCTTGTCGCCGACCTTGAGTTCACGGTTGTGGGTTTCGGGCGCCTTGATGCTCTCTTCTGCCGAGGGGGCAGCGAAGCTCAGCGCGGGCAGGCTGGCAATCAGCAGTGCAGGTAACAGGTGTCTGGCTTGCATGGGGCTCTCCTTGGTTGCATTCCCTATCTGCGACAGCGGCCCGCTTGGGACAATTCATTCGCAATGCTAGAGTCGCTTTCTTTTTGCCCCGAGGATGGAACATGCGAGCAATTCTGCCGATGGCTGCGGCGCTGGTGTTGGTCGGTTGCGCGAGCGCGACCATGGATGCGGCGCGCGGTGGCAAGCCGACGGCCCAGCTCGATTCGCGCAAGGCGCCGGAACAGGTGGCCCAGTGCATCCAGTTCAGCTGGCAGAAGGAGGATGTGTTCGGCGACGATGCCAGTGGCTATCTGCAGCCGCGCAAGCAGGGCGGGTTGACTGTTTACACCCGCGAGGCGGAGTCGTTCGTCGATGTCTATCCGCAGGCGGGCGGAACGCGGGTGGATTACTACGCGCAGAAGAATGACGGCATGGCCTTGCAGCGCCGGGCAGCAGCGGCGACCTGCCTGTAATGTCTTTTGCTACCGGCCTCTTCGCGGGTAAACCCGCTCCCACAAAACCACACAGAACCTGTGGGAGCGGGTTCACCCGCGAAAGGGCCCTCAAGCTCTGATCAGGACAGGAAACCACCGTCGACATTCAGCGCGGTACCGGTGGTGTAGCTGGAAGCGTCGCTGGCCAGATACAGCACGGCACCGGCCATTTCCTTGGGGTCGGCCACCCGCTTGAGCGGGATCTGCTGCAGCGCGGCATTGAGGATGGCGTCGTTCTTCACCAGCGCCGAGGCGAACTTGGTATCGGTCAGGCCTGGCAGCAAGGCATTGCAGCGAATGCCGAACTGCGCACACTCTTTTGCGAACACCTTGGTCATGTTGATCACCGCAGCCTTGGTCACCGAATAGATGCCCTGGAACAGGCCCGGCGAAACGCCGTTGATCGAGGCCACGTTGATGATGCTGCCGCCACCGTTTTCGCGCATCAGCTTGCCGGCTTCCACCGACATGAAGAAGTAGCCGCGAATGTTCACGTCGACGGTCTTCTGGAAGGCACTCAGGTCGGTGTCGAGCACGTTGCAGAACTGTGGGTTGGTGGCTGCGTTGTTGACCAGGATGTCCAGGCGCCCGAACTGTTCACGGATACCGGCAAACACCTGCTGGATCTGCTCCATCTCACCGATATGGCAGGCTACTGGCGTGGCCTTGCCGCCTGCCGCAGTGATGGCGTCGGCCACCTGCTGGCAGCCTTCCAGCTTGCGGCTGGAGACGATCACGTGGGCACCTTGCTGGGCCAGCAGATGGGCAATGGCTTCACCGATGCCGCGGCTGGCACCGGAGACGAAGGCAATCTTGCCGTCGAGGTCGAACAGTTGGGTCTTGGACATGCTGTTTTCCTTGTTGTCTGGCGTCAGAGCTTGGACTTGCCGATAACCTGCAGGCTCATTTGCTCCAGCAACCGGTTCATGTGAATGAACTGGGCGAAGCGTTTGTCCTGGGTCTGGCCGTGGTAGTAGCGGAAGTAGATCTGCTGGACGATACCGGCCAGGCGGAACAGTCCATAGCAATAGTAGTAATCGAAGTTGTCCAGGCGGATGCCAGCGCGCTCGGCGTAGTAGTCGACGAACTGGCGGCGCGTGAGCATGCCCGGGGCGTTGCTCGGCTGGCGGCGCATCAGCTGCACGGGCGCCGGGTCGCTCGCCTCAATCCAATAGGCCAGGCTGTTGCCAAGGTCCATCAGCGGGTCGCCGATGGTGGCCATCTCCCAGTCGAGCACGCCGATGATGCGCATGGGGTTGTCGGCATCGAGGATCACGTTGTCGAAGCGGTAGTCGTTGTGCACGATACCCGGGCGCGGGTGGTCGGTCGGCATCTTCTCGCGCAGCCAGGCGATCACGTCCTCCCAGCGGGGGGCATCCGGAGTCAGGGCTTTCTCGTAGCGGCTGGTCCAGCCCTCGATCTGCCGCTGCACATAACCTTCTGGCTTGCCCAGGTCAGCCAGGCCACAAGCGCGGTAATCCACCTGATGCAGCTCGACCAGGCGGTCGATGAAGCTTTTGCACAGGGCTTCGGTGCGGCTGGCATCCAGGCCAAGCTCGGGCGGAATGTCCGAACGCAGAATCACACCCTTCACTCGCTCCATCACGTAGAACTCACCGCCGATCAGCGTCTCGTCGGTGCAGTGGGCGTAGGCCTTGGGGCAATACGGGAAGCCGCTGTTGAGCTGGTTGAGGATGCGGAACTCGCGGCCCATGTCATGGGCCGACTTGGCCTTCTGGCCGAACGGTGGGCGGCGCAGCACGAACTCGCGGCCCGGGTAGCTGACCAGGTAGGTGAGGTTGGACGCGCCGCCAGGGAACTGGCTGATGCTCGGGGTGCCATCAAGGCCGGCGATATGGCCCTTCAGGTAAGGATCGATGACGGCCGCGTCGAGTTCTTCGCCGGGGCGTACCTGGGTGGACTGGTCGGTAAGCGTCATGCGTTTTCCTTATTATGTGGCGCAAGGACTATTGGCTAATCTAATGGCCACGCCGCTGTGGAACAAGCGTGCCAAGTGCCATATAGGTGAGGGTGTTGCTGGTCGATCACTGCACCGAATGCCGGGCAAAAAAAAACCGAAGCCGGTCAGGCTTCGGTTTTCTCATCATGGGTTGTGCCCATCACTCAGGAAGGGAACAGCTCGCTGAGTTTCATCGACAGCATCATGTCGCCTTCGACGCGCAGCTTGCCGCCCATGAAGGCCTGCATGCCGTCGGTTTCACCGCTGACGATGCCCTTGAGGGTTTCGCTGTCCAGTACCAGGGTGCAGTTGGCATCCGGGTTTTCACCTTCCTGGATCTCGCAGGTACCGTCCTTGACCAGCAGCGCATAGTGCTTGTCTTCGTCGGTGATGTTGAAGCCGAACACCAGGTCCAGGCCAGCCGCAGCAGCTGGGTTGAATTTTGCTTTCATCGCCTCGACGGCTTTAGCTACATCGCTCATGGTGTTTTCCTTGTTAAGTGATAGTCGCGTCCGCAGGGACACTATGGGCCGGGCTCAACGGTAGGTGATGAGCTCCGGCGCCCTCAACAGCTGCACATGTGCTTGGCTGTTGAAGGAAGCCAGTGCCACGTCGCGGCCGCGGAACTTCAGCTGGCTTAGCGACGTGTTGATGATCTGCCAGTTCAGCGCAAAGGCCTGGCTGGGGGTGATTCGGGTAATCAGGTGGAGCAGGGCGGCGATGGTGCCGCCGGAGGTGAACACGGCGATGTTGTCGCCACTGCCAGCGCTGCCCAGTACACGCTGCAAGCCGGCTTCGACCCGGTCGGTGAACGCTTGCCAGGTTTCCAGGCCGTCATCGGCATGTTCACCAGCGTGCCAGCGTTGCACCATCAGCGCGAACAGGCGCTGGAACTCGCTGCGGTTTTGCGCGCCGTTGCGCAGGATATCCCGGGCGTGCGGCTCATCGGCCAACAGGCCGGGGAGCAGGGCGCGGATCACGCCATCGGCATCGAACTCATTGAAGGCCGGGTCGGTCTCAATGGCCGGCACCGCGCAACCACCTGTGCTCAGCGCCTGCAGCGCGTGCCGGGCAGTGTCCTGCTGGCGCCGCAGGTCACCGGCCACGCAGCGGTCCAGGCGCAGGCCGAGCTGGGCGAGATGTTCGCCGAGGGCCTGGCTCTGGCGCACACCGACAGGGGAGAGGACGTCGTAGTCGTCTGCACCGAAGGAGGCCTGGCCATGTCGGATCAGGTAGAGATTGCCCACTGAGGTATCCGGCGTTGAAGGTTGCTGCGAGGTTAGGATGCGCTACACAGGCTGTCAACGAAAAAACATACAAGCGTTTGAAAAGGTTGTTTGAACTGTGTTGCCAGCGTTTACCTCGGCTGGCGAGGGCACGGGCGCAACGGTATGCTTGCAACAGTTTCGCGCCGATCTGGGCGCAGGTTCATAAGGAGTCAACGTGGAGTTTCTTGCAGAATACGCAAGCTTTCTCGCCAAAACCGCCACCCTGGTGATTGCCATCCTGGTGGTGTTGTCCGCCATCGCCGGTTTGCGTGGCAAGGGGCGGCGCAAGGCCGGTGGGCAGTTGCAGGTCACCCGCCTCAACGAATTCTATAAAGAGCTGCGCGAGCGCCTGGAAAGCGGCCTGCTCGACAAAGCTCAGCTCAAGGCCCTGCGCAAGCAGCAGGCCAAGGCGGAAAAACAGCAGAAAAAGGGCAAGGCCGATGAGAAGGGCCGGGTGTTCGTGCTCGATTTCGATGGCGATATCAAGGCCTCCGCTACCGAAAGCCTGCGTAACGAGATCACTGCCCTGCTCACCCTGGCCACCCCACGTGACGAAGTGGTGTTGCGCCTGGAAAGCGGCGGCGGCCTGGTGCACAGCTATGGCCTGGCGGCTTCGCAACTGGCGCGCATCCGCCAGGCTGGCATCCCGCTCACCGTGTGCATCGACAAGGTCGCGGCCAGCGGCGGCTACATGATGGCGTGCATCGGCGAGAAGATTGTCAGTGCACCGTTTGCCGTGCTGGGTTCGATCGGTGTGGTGGCACAGTTGCCCAACGTTAACCGCCTGCTGAAGAAACACGACATCGACTTTGAAGTGCTGACTGCCGGCGAGTACAAGCGTACCCTGACCGTGTTTGGCGAGAACACCGAGAAGGGCCGGGAGAAGTTTCAGGAAGACCTGGACATCACCCATCAGCTGTTCAAGGATTTTGTGTCCCGCTACCGCCCGCAGTTGCACATCGATGAGGTGGCCACTGGTGAGGTCTGGCTCGGCGTTGCCGCACTGAACCGCAAGCTGGTCGATGAGCTGCAGACCAGTGACGAATACCTCAGTGACCGCGCCCGCACGGCCAATCTGTTCCACCTGCACTACGCCGAGCGCAAGAGCTTGCAGGAGCGTATCGGCATGGCGGCCAGCGGCACTGTTGAGAATGCAGTGGTTGGGTTGTGGAGCAAACTCGGTCGCTTGCGCTAACACCTTGAACCCACTGAAATTTTTTTATGTTCAGGGGGTTGCAAGGTTGAAGGAATGCAGACATAATGGCGCCCATCGAAACGCAGCAAACTTTGAAAAGGTGCGGTGTTTCAAGGAGATAGCGAAGCGTAAGCAGCTAGATCCGAACTTTGAGGCCGAGTAGCAAAGTGGTTATGCTCCGGATTGCAAATCCGTCTACGCCGGTTCGATTCCGACCTCGGCCTCCACCATTCGAAAGCCCCGCAGATTAAGGTCTGCGGGGTTTTTATTTATGGGTCAAAAAAGCCAAGAGTTCCGAAATAAAAGGCATGGAGTTCCGAAACTTCAGCCTTTCGAGGGCTTGGCGATCGCGCCGACGCGGCGGTAAACGCGCTCGGTGATTCCCTCTTTCGAGTGGCCCAGCAGCACGCTTGCATCGCTCAGATCGTTGATCTCCGACGCCGCCTTCGGGCGGATATCACGGAACTGGAACTGGGCGATTCGGTTAGCCAGGTCCGGCTTTTTCTCCAGTTCAGCTTTCACCCTGGCTGCTTCGCGAGCCTCCGCCCACCGGTTGCGCAGCATGGGCCAGCTCATGCGCTTGCCGTGCTCATTGACGATGAAGAACGGTGACAGGTGCTGGCTGGTGAATCGGATGATTCGGTCCAGCAGCAGGCCCAGGCTGTTCTTCACGCCATTCGCTTCCAGGACGATCCTCAGTCGCTTGCCGGTCTTGCCTTGGCTTACCAGCAGGTAGATCCCTTCCATATCGTCCTTCCGCATAGACAGCACGTCCGACGGCCGCTGGCCGGTCAGGTATGCCAGGTCCATCGCATCCTTCAGCTCCGGTGGAGCCTCCTCATACACCGCGCGAGGTGAGCGCCGAGAGTCTGGTCGACATGCTGGAGCTGTCCGAAGCTGCCAAGGCGTGGGGATTGGAGATCGAGGAGGCGTACCACATCGGCCTGCTCAGTTACGAGAATTTGAAAAGCTGGGAAGGTGACGAACCAGGACGGATAGTGATTGGCAGAGCGCCGGGGTGGGGTGCATAGGCTGTCTAAAACCGCTGGAAAGCTTCTCGGTTTTACATGGCGAAAGTCGCCAATGCATATTAGACAGGACCGACGCATAGGCCGCTGGTGGCGCGGCCTGAGGTCGATTCTCCGCACTACTGCTGGAGTACTGCAAGCAGGGGCTGGCAGCGTTGTAACTGGAACTTTTCCGTGGCAACAAGTCGGCGCTGCCGATCAAGGCGGTTACTGGTTGATCGCCCTAT
Organism: Pseudomonas sp. NBRC 111123; assembly: GCF_001320205.1. Taxonomy (NCBI): domain Bacteria; kingdom Pseudomonadati; phylum Pseudomonadota; class Gammaproteobacteria; order Pseudomonadales; family Pseudomonadaceae; genus Pseudomonas; species Pseudomonas sp. NBRC 111123. The sequence goes on along the minus strand of NZ_BCAZ01000022.1, from coordinate 21,974 downwards.
AGTGAGTCGAACAGAAGTAATGAGGTCATGTCCTACCAGATGCAGCCAAATCCACCCACCAGCGGAAAGCTTGTTCCTTATTATTTTGAATTTTTGTTGTTTGAAGTTTTGGGCTTTTTGAAGTCGAATATTTCAGTCTGGCTGTTTAGTTTGTTGACTGTTTCTTCAAACCAATCGCCCATCATCAAGTCCCCAGAATCATTGTGGCCCAGATAGCTTCTGATCACAATTAAGATCCCGATGCTATTTGCAAAGCCAGACATTATTGATATGCCAATGTCGGGATGGTTCGGAAGAAGAATTGGGACTTTACCTTTTAGTCCAATCGATATAAATGGCTCGGAAGTAATTCGTAGGGTGCGAACCAAAGTTGTGCCTGCTTGGAAAAAGGCTGATGCATTAAAGTCGTCGGTTGAAGCTTTCTTCATCTCGGAAACCATTTTTTCGGCAGCTGAGTTTACCTTGTTTAGCCACGCCTGACTCCATTCGCCGTTCCAGTCCACATTTCTGTAGCCACTACTTGGGAAAACTTCACCATAGAGAGTTGCGCTGTCGACAATTATCTCCATGTCTTTCCCTTTTGCGTCGTGGGTACATACTGCCTGTATGATTTTGTCAAACCCCTCCCTATGTTTTAAGTAGTTTCCGAAGCGATTGTTTTTTATGTTTTCAGCATATTGGGCTGAGACTAGATTTATTTGGTGATTTGCTTCGAGGGAGCGATGGATGGCTGCAATCATGGCTACTAAAGGAAGGGATGAGCCCATTATTGCAATAGGAAATTTGAATGTATTAAAGAAAGTTTGAATACATTGCGATGTATAACAGGAGGTCATCTTTGGTTCGGCATGTATAATGGCAAACATAAGAATGACTCCAATAATTAATGGAGGTAAAAGAAATACCCAGAAGTACCATGTTCTCAAGAGGTGTTTATGCTGTGCTGTAATGCTCATTTTCTTTTCGAGTTTCTTGTGTTGGAGGCTTGTTTTTGTTGCTTGTTGGTGTTATGTCGGGGCGAGTTATCATGTGCTTCCCAGACTTTGGTTTCAAGATTCCGTGTTTTCAGTTATGAACCAATTGAAAGCCCTCAATACTATACCGTTTAAATGCCAAAGTGAGCGAGTCTAGAGATTTCTAAGGAGGAGGCAAACGTATCAACGATGACTCGAGGGCTGCACCTATTGTACTGTCCCGCATGTTCTAGTGTGGCCGTGCCACCAAGTGGTAAGCATTGCTCGAACTCGATGAGCCTGGCTCCTAGATTATTTCGGCGGGCAGTGTCTGCCGTCGGTTTGCGGGAGGCGTTTCGAAATGTATGGGCTGAACGTCGGAGGCGTGGCAACCGCTTCCAGATCATAAACAGCCAACCTTTCAGTACGAGGCCTGGCTGTGACGTTTCCCCTTCATGGGAGGTCTAGGATTAGCGCCGGAGCAATTCGCGAACCAATCGATGCGTTTCGGTGGGGGGGAGGCGAGTTTGGGCTAGCAAAATCAACATATCCCCACTCGCTAAACCCCATGGCATAGCGCATGGTGATGTTGGCAGTAGAGAACAAGGGGGGGGCCGACCCATGCCGGATTAAGCGCGGCTGGTTGTCTGCTTTTTGCGCTACTGCATTACTGGAGGGTGGGGGAAGATGGTCCAAAATGGTTCCAAAACTAAAACGGCGACCCTTTTAGAGTGCGGTTTGTAGGCGAGTAAATCCAGACTCGTTTTGGAACTGTTTTTTCGATACAGACCCCACGAGGCGGCAATTCTTGGATCGGATTGCAAATCCGTCTACGCCGGTTCGATTCCGACCTCGGCCTCCACCATTCGAAAGCCCCGCAGATGAAAATGTGCGGGGTTTTTCATTTTGCGCGGCATTCAGCCATGGCTTAGCGACAGTTCGCTGATGATGCACACAGAGCCATCGGTGGCCGGCGTCGCGTCGGTGTAGTCCACTTGGTTGTAGATCCCGCCATGAAACTCGAGCAGGCGCGAATCCCAGGTGTCATCAAGCTGCAGTTCGCTTGAGGTTCTGGACACACCATTGCACCTGGCGGTCACCTTCACCACGCCCGCAGCGGTGGCGTGAATGATCACGTCGAACGTTGTGCCGAGTGGCACGCCCTGCAAGAGGGTGCTGTTCACCGGGTTGGTCTGGTTGTAAGACGCCCGGAAGCCTAGGGTGATGTTGCCCTTGTTCCAGAACACCTTCACCGGCGGGCTGTCATCCCCCCTGACGTGCATCTGGCTGATCACCACCTTTTGCGCCGAGTTGACCTTGGTCAGCGCCATGGTCTGGCGATTCCAGTGATCGGGGGCGCTGCCTAGCGTCCAGTTCTGTGTCTCGGACCACTCGCAACGCGTTCTGTGGGTGCTCTTGCTTGAAGCCCCTTTGGTCGGTGCCGAAAACTGGATCGACCCGTCACTGAGCACTTTCACCACGCTCGGGTACTGGGCGATCGCTTCGGCGCCGTTGAGCTCAAGTGCGACGGGGTTCGTTGAAGAGACTGCCACTGGGGTAGCGATCGTTAGATTGCTGATGTTTACGGTCATAAATACTCCTGACGATAAAATCATTGGCCTGGCACGATTGCCTTCCAACCCTGATGCGTTCCTCCGCATCCGGTTGGGCACTCGTGAATGCGCAGGCGGATGATTTGAAGCGCGGTGAATAGGCTTTATCTGTATGGATATACAGTATCTCTGGCCGATCTTTTTTCAACCCCTGGAATTGCGTAAAGCGTGATGACGGGTAAGAAAGAGGCTTGGGTCTGTGGGTAGCCGCCAAAGAAAAGCCCGGCGCAGGGCCGGGCTTTGCTCAGGTTTTCTTGCGATGGCGGCGTCGTTCGCGTGTGCGAAGGCAAGTGATGCGACAACTTTTCGTACACATTTCCTGTACCCGGAAAAAGAAAAACCCGCCAACCAGTGGCGGGTCTAAAGAACGTACGGAGCAGTGTCAGAGTGCCGCAGTGCTTGTGGTGAACTCGTGAATTTCACGTTGAAGGTGTGTCGGCAACCTCCATGAGCAAAAAAAAAGCCCGCCATGAAGGCGGGCAATGAACGTTTTGAAGGGAGAGATTTGAGCCTGAGGCCGGTCGGTTAAGTCAGCATTAACCTTGCCCCATTGACCGCGACATACGATGCGCCTATACAGGCGTGCCAAATTTTCAGGAGCCACCATGCGCGACGAAGACGACCTGCACGAACCCGAGCACGATCATCTGCTCGATCACGAATTCCTCTATGAGGACTTCGACCCTGAAGCTGACGCCCAAGGCGCCGAGGACGAAGTCGAGGAGGACGAAGAGTTGCTGGATGATCTCGATGACGAAGAGCGCGATCACCCAGCCTGGCACGACGACCTGGACGACTGAATCAGCGCCCGTCGATCGAGAAGCGCCCTGGGCCACTGACTGCCAGCGCCAGCAGGCCGCCGCAGATGCTGAGGTTTTTCAGGAACTGGGTCATGTTGGCGGCACGCTCCGGGTCGACCATGTTCCAGAATGGATGGCCAAGCAGCGCAGTGCCCAGCACGAACAAGGCGAACAGGAAGGCCAGCGGGCGTGTGTAGAAGCCCAGGATCAGCAGGATGCCGACGATGAATTCCATGATCACCGCAACCGCTGCCGCCAGCATCGGCGCAGGCGCGCCGAGCGAGGTCATGTAGCCGACTGTGCCTTCGAAGCCGGTGAGCTTGGCCCAGCCCGATAGGACGAAGAGGATCATGAGCAGCACGCGGGCAAGCAGCAGGATGATGTCGCGTTGACCATCGAACAAGGAGTAGCGCATGGCGGCATACCGGTGGATGTAGACAAACTCCACTCTAGCAGTTGCGCAGAGAATTGCTGCCGGGCAGCGAAAAGGCGCCGCAAGGGCGCCTTTTCGAAGAAGTTTGGTGCGAGTGGCGGGACTCGAACCCGCAAGGCTCACGCCGACAGATTTCAAGTCATGCTGCCCCTCGCTCCGCTTACAAGAGCTGAGCTTGGCTTGCTTGAGCTGAAAGCTCTGAAAATCAAGGCCTTGTGGTGAGTATCGCACCGCGCCGAGGGCTTGTGAGGGCTTAGCAGGCCTGTTGGAAGCTGAGTTGAGCTGCCGGCGTAGCTACCAAGCCAGCTACCACAAGAGCTACCAAGCTATCGAGTGGGATGCATTGATCGTTATTTAGACAGCCTCAAGGCATGTGAAGGCCCACATAGCTTAGGCATGAAAGACAGATCAGTGGGTGTGTGGCGCTGACGGCTTGGTATTGTGAGGGAGGGGGTGTTTCGTGGTGCCCCGAGCCGGACTCGAACCGGCACACCTTTCGGCGGCGCATTTTAAGTGCGATGTGTCTACCAATTTCACCATCGGGGCGCGATGTTAAGAACGCGATTAGACACGAAAATCATGCGGAAATCAACGGTTTAGACGCTGGGAAGGAGTGTGGGCGTGGCATTGAAGATTAATTTTACCAAGGATGCGCTTAGAAACCTGGCTTGCCCGGAGGGTAAGTCTGAGGTTTATGTGTATGACACTCATACAAAAGGCCTAGCTGTACGCGTCACTAAAGCCGGTGGAAAAACCTTTTTATGTCATCCGAAAGGTCAACGGCAACGATCAGCGGCGCAAGATTGACGTCTTCGACTACACGTCTACGAAACGACCCGTTATTAGAGCGGTTGCGGAAAAGACCTACGCTAACCGCGATGTGATTTTGGTTGAGGCGCATAAAAGGAGTCTGGAGGAAAGCATTACTATTAATAAGGCTAAATCAATGATTGCTAATAAAGCTAGGCGTGCTAAAAGCACTATTGGCGATTATACGAAGGCCTACGATAACTACATCGGCCCTATGGGCTCCCTGGATGACCTCCGGTGCTATCGTGATTAGCTGCACCCGTGGTTGGAAGAGCACGCGCCGCTATTTGGCCTGGCTGTCGTAAACCGATCCAACCAAAGTAGGGGCGCTTGCCGAGTGTGAGGTAGCCGATCTAGCGGTTTACGTCGACAATCAATCGGCCACGGACCTTCCCGTCCATCAAATCGACGGCGGCAATCGTCCAGGTGGCGCGTTAGCGCTACACAGCGTTGCGGCTGTTGTAGTCGAGAGCTTTGGCCGTGGCTGATCCGTTGGGCGCCAGGTCGCGCTGGGCCAAGATTCACTCATGCAGTGCTTTGATAATAGGTACTGCCAACTCCTGGCGTATTCTCAACCGATCTTCATCGCTCATGTCTCGAGCCTGGCTGTTCGGACACGCCTGTAAAGAGGTGGAGGTCATTTATATGAGATGAATTGCAGCACCCATGATCAAAGGCATGAGGGGGTCGATCGAATGGGTAATTGACACCTTGCTATCATTAAGCCACTGTTGCCCACCTTATTGGATCCAACGGGTGCTGAGCCATGTCACAGGCTGTTCCCGGGCGCACTGTCCGCCCTCGGTGGTGCTGGCGCCTGTTGTTTGCGCAGGTCTTGCTGGTGGGCGCTTTTCTGTACCTCAGCCTGATCAGCCTCGGTGGCTACCTGTTGATGCTCGGTTTCGATGCCGAACACCCGCAACCGCAGCGCTTGATGGCGCTGGCAGGTGGCGGCCTGATCATGGTGGTGGGCCTGTGGCTGCTGAAAGTGGCGATGCCGCGGCGTGTCAGCCCGGTGTTGATAGAACCTGAGCGTTGATAATCTGTTACAGCGTGCGCTGTTGCAGAAGAGTACGCTTGGCTAAGCTAATCAGGCCCCTTTCGCTGTGCCTGTGGAGTTTGCATGGTTTCAGCCGACTGCATCGATCACCCTGTCATGCCCGCCAGCCGCTATGAGCAGCTGGTGCAATCTGTGGTGGATTACGCCATCTACATGCTCGACCCCACCGGCCATGTAGTGTCCTGGAACGCAGGTGCCCAACGGATCAAGGGCTACCGCGCCGAAGAAGTCATCGGCCAGCATTTCTCGCTGTTCTTCACCTCGCAGGATTGCGCCGAAGCGCGCCCGGAGCGCCTGCTCAAGCAGGCGCTGGAGCAGGGCGTGGCACAGGACGAAGGTTGGCGTGTGCGCAAGGACGGCACGCAGTTCTGGGCCCTGGCCGCGCTCGATGTGATCCGCGACGAACAAGGGCAAGTCGTCGGGCTGGCCAAGGTCACCCGTGATATTACCGATCGGCGCGAATCTGCGCTGCAGCTCGACGCCGTGCGCGCCCAGCTGTTCCAGGCGCAGAAGCTCGAGGCGCTGGGCCAGCTCACCGGTGGCCTGGCACATGACTTCAACAACCTGCTGACCATCATCATCAACTCGGCGCGCCTGGCGCAGGCCAGCCAAGACCCGGCGCGGGTGCTGCGCATGCTCGAGCATATTCTCGATGCCGGTCAGCGCGGCACCGAGCTGACCCAGCAATTGCTCAGTTTCGCCCGCTACCGGCAGCTCGATGTCTCGCTCATCGCCCCGACCAAGCTGCTGGAGTCCACGCGTGGCTTGCTGGAGCACGCCTTGCCGCGTGAAATCGTACTGCAGGAGAACGTGCAGCCCGATCTGCCGCTGATCGAGGTGGATACCGGGCAATTGCAGATGGTGCTGCTCAATCTTCTGTTCAATGCCCGTGATGCGATCGGCGAGCGCGGCACAATAGGCCTGGCGGTCTGCGCGCTGGAGCTGGCGGGCGAGGTGGAGGGGCTGCACGGCACATTCGTATGCTTCGAAATCCGTGACAGCGGGGACGGTATCGACCCTCAGGTACTGCCGCGGATCTTCGAGCCATTCTTCACAACCAAGCCTTTCGGCAAGGGCACTGGCCTTGGCCTTAGCCAGGTCTATGGCTTTGCCAAGCAGAGCAATGGCGCCATCAGTGTCGACAGCACGCTCGGCCAAGGCACGTGCATGCGCCTGTATCTGCCGGCCTATCAGCCCAGTTCGGGCGCACAAGACGACAGGTAGCTACCATGGTGCAGGCACTCAAGCGGCTGGTCACGGGGATCGAAGGGCTCGATGCGCTGCTCAAGGGCGGCTTGGTGGCGGGTGCTTCCTATATTGTTCAGGGGCCGCCCGGAGCGGGCAAGACCATCCTCGCCAACCAGTTGGCCTGCAGCCATGTGCGCGACGGTGGCAAGGTGCTGGTGGCGACTTTGCTCGCCGAGTCCCACGAGCGCTTGTTCCAGTACCTGTCGACCCTCGAGTTCTTCGACCCGGCCCTGATAGGTGACCAGATCCAGTTCGTCAGTGCCTTCGATACCCTGGAACAGGAGGGGCTCGATGCAGTGGTCAGGTTGCTGCGCCAGGAAATCGGCAAGCAACAGGCCAGCCTGCTGATCGTCGACGGTGTGCTCAATGCTCGGGTGCGCGCGGAAACTGCCCTGGATACCAAGAAGTTCGTCTCGGAACTGCAGGGGCATGCGGCCTTTGCCGGTTGTACCGTGCTATTGCTGACCAGTGCCCGGCTGGATGACAACAGCCCGGAACACACCATGGTCGATGGCGTGATCGAGTTGGGCGAGCAGTTGGTTGGTAGCCGAGCGGTGCGCCACGTGCAGTTGCGCAAGACGCGGGGCAGCGGGGCATTGTCCGGGCGTCACGAGTGCCTGATTGATGAATCAGGGATGCACGTATATCCGCGTCTGGAGGCGCTATACAGTCACCCCAGCCAGCTGGGCTCCGCCTCCACGAGCCGGGTGTCCACGGGTGTCGCAGCATTGGACGAAATGCTGGACGGGGGCCTGACGCAGGGCTCGGTGAGCCTGCTGATGGGGCCCTCGGGGATCGGCAAGACCTCCTTGGGCCTGGCGTTTTTGGCGGCAGCCAGCGCCGAGCAGCCGGCCTTGCATTTTGGCTTTTACGAAACGCCCGCCAGGCTGCGGCTCAAGGCTGCATCGCTGGGCTACGACTTTGCCGCTCAGGAGCGCACGGGTGCGTTGCAGCTGTGCTGGCAACCGACCACCGAAGGCCTGCTGGACCAGGTCGGCGCGCGTTTGCTCAAGCATGTCGAGCAGCAGGGCAGCAAGCGCGTACTGATCGACAGCCTGGGGGCATTCAGCCGCCTGGCGACCGACCCGGCGCGGCTCAATGCGTTCTTCCGGGCCTTGGCAGGCGAACTGCGGGCGCGAGATGTCAGCGTCATGCTCACCTGGGAAATGCGCGATCTCTTCGGATCGGAAATCACCGCCCCGGCGCCGGACCTGTCGAGCATCGTCGACAACCTCATGCTGATGCGCTTCGTCGAGCTGGACTCGCAGTTGCGGCGCATGCTGTCGATCCTGAAAGTGCGTGATAGTCATCACGACCCCGCGTTGCACGAGCTGCATATCGGGCCGCAGGGCATCAGCCTGCGCAAGGCGTTCGAGGGTGCCAGCGGCGTGCTTTCGGGTACTCCTGTGCCGCAAGGGGGTGGCTGAGGGAGCCTGCCGATGAACACAATCCTGATCGTCGATGACGAATACCTGATCGCCGATATCCTCGGCTTTGCTCTGGAGGACGAAGGTTTTCTGGTGGAAAAGGCGAGCAACGGGCGCAAGGCCCTGGAGGCGCTGAAGGAAAAGCGTGTGGACTTGGTGATCACCGACTACATGATGCCGGTACTCAATGGTGAGGAGCTGGTGCGGGCGATTCGCGACGAACTGGAGCTGCCTGACTTGCCGGTGATCCTCATGAGCGGCGCCCAGGCCAGCCAAGGGCGCCCCGAGCTGTTCGCTGCAGTGTTCGAAAAGCCGTTCGACATGGACAAGTTGATCGCCAAGGTGCGCGAGCTGCTCGGCACCTGAGGTTCAGGTAACGGCTTGCGCCGGCCATTCGATCAAGCGCGTCCGTGCGGCTTGAAGCGAGGCGCTCAGGTCAGTGTTGGTCGTCGTGCTTTTCCGGAGCCGGGCTGCCGGCCTGGATGCGCTTGAAGATCTCTTCACGGTGCACCTGAACATCCTTTGGCGCATCGATGCCAATCCTCACCTGCATCCCTTTTACGCCCAGAATGGTGACTTTGATGTCATCGTTGATGACGATGCTTTCGCCAACCTTACGGGTGAGTATCAGCATGTAGTTCTCCTTGGTGATGTAGAAAACCGTCGGGCCATTGGGCCGCAACGGTGGGAGCTTGTCCCTCTTCCTTCTCATTAAAGACGCTTTCGGCGGATAGTAATTCCCCGAAAGACAAATTCTGTTGCGTGTCTTTAGTCGCAGGTGCCGAGGTAAATGCTGTTAAGCGTGTCGGCGAAGGTGCTCGATGGCAAGAATAGGGGGCTTCGGCCTTAATGGGAAATTTCTCTGCATGATGGGCTGCATAGTTCGGCTCAATCATCGGATTTTGCTTCCAAGGCCTGAAGAAACAGCAACAAAGCCACCTCTTCGGCATCCAATCCCTTGCGCACGCGGCGCCCAGGCAAGTCGGCCAGGCGCCCAAGGGCATAATGCTCAAGTACGGCAGGGTGGATATAGCAGCGCCGGCACACCGCCGGGGTATTGCCCAGGCGTGCAGCCACCTGTTTGACGATGCTCGCGACCTGGCGTTTGGCCTCACTCTCCGGCTCCCAGGCCAGCGGCCTGAGCAGGCTCAGCGCCAGGCTGCTGCCGGCCCAGGTGCGGTAGTCCTTGGCGGTGAAATCGGCGCCGGTCAGCTGTTGCAGGTACTGGTTGACGTCGCTGGAACCAATGCTGTGCCGCTGGCCGTCGTCGTCCAGGTACTGGAACAGCGCCTGCCCGGGCAGCTCCAGGCAGCGCTTGAGCAGGTTGGCCAGGCGTCGATCACGCAGCGTGACGGTGTGCTCCACGCCGCGCTTGCCGCGGAACTGGAAGCGCACGGTGCTGCCCTGTACCTGAACGTGGCGATTGCGCAAGGTGGTCAGCCCATAGGACTTGTTGTCGCGAAGGTAGCGCTGGTTGCCGATGCGGATCAGCGTGTGGTCGAGCAGGCTCACCACCAGCGCCATGACTTTCTCTCGATCAAGGCCCGGGCGGGCCAGGTGCACTTGCAGTTGCGCGCGCAGTTTTGGCAGGGCCTGGGCAAAGGCCAGCATGCGCCCGTACTTGTGCTGGTCACGCAGTTCGCGCCACTGGGTATGGTAGCGGTACTGCTTGCGACCGCGAGCGTCGCGGCCGGTGGCTTGCAGATGGCCCTGCGGGTCGCTGCAAATCCACACATCGGTGTAGGCCGGCGGGATCACCAGCGCGGCGATGCGCGCCAGGGTTTCGCTGTCGCGCACGCGCTGCCCCTGGGCGTCGAGGTAGATGAAGCGGTCGCGCCAGCGACGCCGGGTCAGGCCCGGCTGGCTGTCGTCGACATAGTGCAGGCTGGGTGGCAAAGGGCAGTCGAGCATCGGCGGCAGGCCTCGATCAGGTCATTGATCAATGGACAACAGCCGCTTCGATGATGCTCAGCCCAGTAGGGCCACCGACTTGATTTGCGCGAACAGCGCCTGGCCCGTGTGCAGGTCAAGCTGGTCTGCCGAGAAGCGGGTGATGCGTGCCAGCAAGGCATTGCCGCCGGCATCCAGGCTCACCAGTACATGCGCCGGGTTGTCCGCCGGGCGCGTTTCGCGCACCCGCACCGGCAGGCGGTTGAGAATGCTAGAGGTACTGTCGGCGCGCAGAGCCAAGCTCACATCACGGGCCTGGACCTTGACCCGCAAGGTGCTGCCCATGCTGTGCGCCGGATGGGCGATGCGCAGCAGCGGCGCGTCACTGCCGGGCAGGCGCAGGTCGAGCAGGTCGTAGTGCGGATCATGGCCGACGACCACGCCCTCGAAGACAACCCCGGCGTCCTCGCCCTGAGCCAGTGACAGGTCAAGGCGGGCCAAAGTCTCGCCGATTGGCCCGCTGGCCATGGCCCGGCCTTGCTCCAGCAGCACCAAATGGTCGGCCAGCCGCGCCACTTCGTCCTGGGCATGGCTGACATACACCAGCGGGATATCCAGCTCGTCGTGCAGGCGTTCGAGGTACGGCAGGATCTCCCGCTTGCGTGGCCCGTCGAGCGCCGCCAGCGGCTCGTCCATCAACAGCAGCCGCGGGCTGCTGAGCAATGCCCGGGCAATGCCGACCCGTTGTGCCTCGCCGCCCGACAAGGTGGCCGGTTTGCGTTCGAGCAGGTGGCCGATGCCCAGCAGTTGGCATGCCTGGTCGAGGCTGACCTTGCGCTCGGCCACGGCAATGCGCCGCCAGCCGAACTCCAGATTGCCGCGCACCGACAGGTGGGGGAACAGGCTGGCCTCCTGAAACACGTAGCCCACCGGGCGCAGGTGCGGTGCCAGGAAGTGGCCACGGGCGCTGTCTTCCCAGACCTCACCGTTGACCTCGATATACGCACTGGCCGCCCGCTCCAGGCCGGCCAGGCAGCGCAGGCACGAAGTCTTTCCCGAGCCGGAGTGGCCAAACAGCGCGCTGATGCCGCGCCCGGGCAGTTGCAGGTCGACATCAAGGGTGAAGTCGTCGCGCGCCAGTTGCAGGCGCGCCACAATGGATCCGGTCATTTCAGCTCCAGCCTGCCTTGCTACGGCGCCCAGCGTAAAGCAGGAGCAGCACCAGGAACGAGAACACCAGCATGGCACCGGCCAGCCAGTGAGCTTGCGAATATTCCATGGCCTCGACGTGATCGAAGATCTGCACCGAGACCACACGGGTCTTGTCGGGGATGTTGCCACCGATCATCAGCACCACGCCGAACTCACCCACAGTGTGGGCAAAGCCGAGGATGCTGGCGGTGACGAAACCGGGGCGGGCCAGTGGCAGCACCACGTGGACGAACGTGTCCCAGGGGCTGGCGCGCAGGGTCGCGGCCACTTCCAGCGGGCGCTGGCCGATGGCCGCGAACGCGTTTTGCAGCGGCTGCACCACGAACGGCATGGAGTACACCGTCGAGCCGATCACAAGGCCCGTGAAGCTGAATACCACGGTACCCAGGCCCAATGCCTGGGTCGCCTGGCCGAGCCAGCCGTGCGGGCCGAGGGCGATCAGCAGATAGAAGCCGATCACCGTCGGCGGCAGCACCAGTGGCAGCGCCACCACCGCGCCCACCGGCCCGCGTAGCCAAGAGCGTGTGCGCGCCAGCCACCAGGCGATGGGCGTGCCGACGATCAGCAGGATCAACGTGGTCAGGCTGGCCAGTTTGATGGTCAGCCAGACGGCGCCGAAGTCACTGGCGTCCAGTGGCATCAGATTTCATAACCGTAGGACTTGATCACCGCAGCCGCTTTCGGGCCTTTCAGGTAATCGACCAAGGCCTTGGCGGCAGCGTTGTCCTTGCCTTTGTTGAGGATGACCGCGTCCTGCCTGATGGGCTCGTGCAGGTTGGCGGGCACGATCCAGGCCGAACCTTCGGTCACCTTGCCATCCTTGTAGACCTGCGACAGGGCAACGAAGCCCAGTTCGGCGTTGCCGGTGGAGACGAACTGGAAGGCCTGGGTAATGTTCTGGCCTTCGACGATCTTGCTCTTGGTGGCCTCGGTCAGCTTCAGCTTGTCCAGTACCTGAGTGGCGGCCAGGCCGTAAGGCGCGGCTTTGGGGTTGGCAATTGACAGGTGCTGGAACTGGTTTTTCTTCAGTACTTCACCCTTGCTGTCCACGTAGCCTGGCTTGGCCGACCACAGGGCCAGGGTGCCGGTGGCGTAGGTGAAGCGCGAGCCCGGGACGATTTCCTTTTCCTCTTCCAGCTTCTTCGGGGTGCTGTCGTCAGCAGCGAGGAACACTTCGAACGGCGCGCCGTTCTTGATCTGCGCGTAAAACTGCCCGGTGGCGCCATAGGCGGCGACCAGTTTGTGGCCGGTGTCCTTCTCGAAGTCCTTGGCGATGGCCTGGATCGGCGCGGTGAAGTTCGCCGCGACTGCGACCTGCACCTCGTCGGCCCAGGCGCTGTTGAGGGAGATCAGGCTGGCCAGGGCGGTGACGGCCAAGTGGAACGGGCGGATACGCATGAAGACAGCTCCTTGAGGTGGTTATCGTTATGGTGTGAACTATATAGCGATAAGCCATTTGTCGGGAAGGGGCTGGAGGAGGAGTTATAACCTGGGAATCAGGTATTGGCAGTGCTGGCCTCTTCGCGTCGAACCGCCGCGAAGAGGCCGGCACTGGATGAAAACCTTATCGAGCAATCTGCGCCAATGCCTTTGAAGCAATCTCCCGGGTCAGCTGCTCGGCCGGCATATGCCGGCCCAGGCGCAATGCCTGCCCCGACCACAGGTTGCTGAAATCGCTGTTGCCCTGGGCATCGGTAATTGCCCGCAGTGGCATCAGGGCGCCGCCGGCCAGCGGGAAGCGCGGCGCCAGTTCGCTCATCGGCCCCAGCTCGCGCATGATGCGGTTGTTGATGCCACGCGCCGGGCGCCCGGTGAACAGGTTGGTCAACGCTGTGTCGCTGGCCGGTGCGCTGTCCAATGCCCGGCGGTGGGCAGGGGAGACCTTGGCTTGCGGGCAGAACAGGTAGGCCGTGCCGATTTGCACCGCGCTGGCGCCCAGTGCCAGGGCCGCCACCAGGCCACGATGGTCGCCGATGCCGCCAGCAGCGATCACCGGCAATCGCACCGCATCGGCGATCTGCGGCACCAGGGCGAAGGTGCCAATCTGGCTGGTGATGTCGTCGCTGAGGAACATGCCGCGATGGCCACCGGCTTCATAGCCCATGGCGATGATCGCATCGCAGCCATTGGCTTCGAGCCACAGCGCTTCTTCTACCGTGGTGGCGCTGGACAGCACCTTGGCACCGCTGGCCTTTACCCGCCGCAGCAGCGCTGCTTGCGGCAAACCGAAGTGAAAGCTCACCACCTCCGGCCGCAATTGCTCGACCAGCACGCAGCTCTGTTCATCGAAGGGGGCGCGATTGGAAACGGGCGTAGGCGCGGCGAAGTCGGCGCCGACTTCGGCGTAGTACGGCTTCAATGCCTGCTTCCAGCGGGCGTCCCGCTCGGGGTCGGGGGCTGGTGGCTGGTGGCAGAAGAAGTTCAGGTTCAGTGGCAGGCCAGGGCAGGCGGCGCGAAACGCTTCGATCTCGCCACGCAGCTGCTCGCCGCTGAGCATGGCGCAGGGCAGGGCGCCCAGGCCCCCCGCGCTGGCCACGGCAATCGCCATGGCCGAACCGCTGGCACCAGCCATTGGCGCCTGGAGAATGGGCAACTCGATGCCCAGCAGATCGAGGATACGACGGTCGGGCCAGTTGCTCATGCGCTTCTCCTTGTTGCTGCTGCCTTACAGGGCTTTGCTCACCTGGATGTCGCTGATCTTCTCGGCGTCTTCGCCGTGGATCTTGCGCAGGGCTTCCATGGCCTGTTCGTGGGAGGCGTCTGCCATCACCGCGAAGTCCCAGCGGCGCTGGCCGTCGAGCTTGTACTTGATGACGTATTTGATGTTCTGGGTCATGGTGGGCCTTATCCGAGTTTCGACGACGAGCGGCGGATGATCTTGATCTTGTGGGTCAGGGTCGGTTTGCGCGTTACCGAGATCGGGCGGCTGGTCACGGTATCGATGGTGATGTTCCAGAAACCGGTGCTGGGCACGGTGATCTTGGCCGGGAAGCGCTCGAAGTGGCCGCCGTGGTAGGTGTGCCGGCCGCCGTTCTTGAAGCTGCGGAAATTGGCGTCGTTCATCAGGCGGATGTTGCAGCGCTGGGAGCACTCGATGACGACGATATCGTCCTCGTTGAGGTGCTCGCGCTGGTGTACGAATTTCATGGGGTGCTCCGCAAGGATTGGTTCTGCAAACGCGAAAGATACCACGATGTCGGCTTACGCTGCCGCGCCTGATGGCACCAGGCAGATAAAACGGCCAAGATGGGGAGCAAAACTGCCTGGTTGTTGTCCTACGCTCTCTTGTCATTCGAGGTGCGTCAAATGAAGTGGACGGTGGCGGCGTTGTTCCTTGCGCTGGGTGGTTGTGTCAGTGTGTCGGAACTTGAGCAATCCCATGAAACCATGGATGTCATGTCTGGCAAGACGCCGCGCGAATATGCCGATTGCATCAAGGCGCACCTGGCCAAAAGCCGTGACCCATTGGTGGAGGAGCAACGAGATGATGGCGTGCGTCTGATCGTGCCGCAAAAGCTCACGGCAGGTTCCGGGCCGGCAGCGCTGCTCGACATCCACAAACGCGGCAGCGGCAGCAGCATCAAGCTGCATGAGCGCATGAACAATTTTCCGCTGCGCCCGGGTGATGTACGCGAGGCGACGACCGCGTGCATCTCTGGTAGTTGATCTGGCTCAACGGATGCTCGGTTAAAAGGCTAATAGCCATCACTTGGTCGGCTTGAGCGTTGTTGCGAATTCCCTTACAGGGCTAGTATCCATTTGCTTATGTTTTTTAAGCCTAAGCTTATAACAAAAGAAATGGAGATTCGTGATGACACCGTTGAGTCGCGTCGTGATCGGCAGCCTGCTGATCCTGGCCTGGCCCGCGGCGCATGCCGCCGATGGTCAGAAAATCTTTACCCAGGGTGGGGCCAACCCCGCCGCCATGGCCTGCCTGGGTTGCCATGGTCCAGACGGCAAAGGGGTTGCCGCCGCAGGGTTCCCCCGCCTGGCTGGCCTGCCGGCCGGATACCTGAGCAAGCAATTGCATGACTGGCGCAATGGCAGCCGCCAACAGCCGGTCATGGCGCCGCTGGCCAAAGCCCTGAGCACCGATGAGATCGAGGCCGTCAGCCGCTACCTGGCCGGGCTGCCAGGTGCTCCTGCCCCAGGCCTGCGCCGCAAGCAGATCGCAGGCAACCCCACCGAGCGCCTGGCCCTCTACGGTGACTGGAGCCGGCAGATCCCCGGTTGCGTGCAGTGCCATGGCCCAGGCGGCAGCGGCGTCGGTGAGCACTTCCCACCATTGGCCGGGCAGCCTGCTGCCTACCTGATGGCACAGCTCAACGGCTGGCGCGATGGCAGCCGCAGCAATGACCCCAACCAGTTGATGGCAGGCGTGGCCAAGGCCATGACCGACGCCGAAGTCAAGGCGATTGCCGAGTACTTCGCCCAACCCGCCAGCCCGGAGGTCAAGCCATGAGAACCCTGTTGCCAACGTTACTGCTGCTGGCTGCGAGCAATACCTTAGCCAATCAGGCACCCATCGCCATGGAGGACCAGTCGCAACTCAAGGTCCCCGGTGCCCAGGCCGCGCCACAGTTCGCACCACCCGCCGAAAGCGAGCTGCCGGACAATGCCTTTGGCAAGATGGTCCGCGAGGGGCACGCGCTGTTCGTCGATACCCGCCGACTGATGCCGGAGGCCGTAGGTAATGGCATGAACTGCAGCAATTGCCACCTCGACCAGGGCCGCCTGGCGCATTCAGCGCCGCTGTGGGGCGCCTATCCGATGTACCCGGCCTACCGCAAGAAGAACGACAAGGTGAACACCTTTGCCGAGCGCATCCAGGGCTGCTTCCAGTTCAGCATGAACGGCAATCCGCCAGCTGCCGACAGCCCGCAGATGACCGCATTGTCGGTTTACGCCTACTGGCTTTCGACCAAGGCGCCCACCGGTGTGGAAATCGCCGGTCGCGGCTACCCCGAGGTGCCACAGCCAAAAGGCGGCTACGACTTCAAGCGCGGCCAGCAGGTCTACCGCGAACAGTGCGCCATCTGTCACGGTGACAACGGCGAGGGGCAGCAGGTGGCCGGTGAGTATGTGATGCCGCCACTCTGGGGCAAGGACTCCTACAACTGGGGCGCAGGCATGCACCGGATCAATACCGCCGCATCCTTCATCAAGTACAACATGCCACTGGGCAAGCCGGGCAGCCTGAGCGATCAGCAAGCCTGGGACGTGGCCGCCTGGGTGAACCGCCACGAGCGCCCCCAGGACCCGCGCCTGGTGGACGGTTCCATCGAGAAGACACGGCTGAAGTTCCACGCCAACGACGGCGTCAACCTGTATGGCCAGCAGGTCGACGGGGTGCTGGTCGGGCAGGGCAGCGGTCGCTGAAATCACGTTGCGCCGGCCTTTTCGCGGCTGCCGCGCAGGGGCCGGATGACGGGATTTTCACGAACTTTTTGGAACTATCTACACTGGGTTATCTCTATGATGGCAACGGTCGTCACAGGAAGGGCATTGTAAGCTGCATGCCGCCTGATTAGACTGCGCCGAATTCCACAGGCCTCGCCTATGTTTAAGGATGTTTATGATCAAGAAATGCTTGTTCCCGGCAGCCGGTTACGGCACTCGCTTCCTGCCTGCTACCAAAGCCATGCCCAAGGAAATGCTGCCGGTGGTCAACAAGCCACTGATCCAGTATGGCGTTGAAGAAGCATTGGATGCTGGCCTGAACGAGATTTCCATCGTCACCGGTCGCGGCAAGCGCGCCCTGGAAGACCACTTTGACATCAGCTACGAGCTGGAAAACCAGATCAAGGGCACCGACAAGGAAAAATACCTGGTCGGTATTCGTCGCCTGCTCGACGAGTGCTCGTTCTCCTACACCCGCCAGACCGAAATGAAGGGCCTGGGCCACGCCATCCTGACCGGCCGCCCGCTGATCGGTGACGAGCCGTTCGCCGTGGTGCTGGCCGACGACCTGTGCGTCAACCTCGAAGGCGACGGCGTGCTCGCGCAGATGGTCGAGCTGTACAAGAAATACCGCTGCTCGATCGTCGCCATCCAGGAAGTCGACCCGCAGGAAACCAACAAGTACGGCGTCATCGCCGGTGAAGAGATCAAGCCAGGTATCTTCCGCGTCTCCTCCATGGTCGAAAAGCCGAAGCCGGAAGATGCACCGTCGAACCTGGCGATCATTGGTCGCTACATCCTGACCCCGGACATCTTCGACAAGATCCAACAGACCGAGCCAGGCAAAGGCGGCGAGATCCAGATCACCGATGCGCTGATGAAGCAGGCTGCCAATGGCGATGTGATCGCCTACAAGTTCAAGGGCAAGCGTTTCGACTGCGGTGGCGCCGAAGGCTACATCGAGGCGACCAACTTCTGCTTCGAGAACTTCTACAAGGCCGGCAAGGCGTACTGATACGCCCATGCGGGTTCAAGGAGCCACCCTTCGGGGTGGCTTTTTTGTTTGCGGCGGGCAACGGCGGTATGCTGGGCGCCTGCCTAGGAGAGTGAATACATGGCCTACGATTTTGATTTGTTCGTGATTGGCGCCGGTTCCGGTGGTGTGCGTGCGGCGCGCTTCGCTGCGGGCTTCGGTGCAAAAGTGGCAGTGGCCGAGAGCCGCTACCTGGGTGGCACCTGCGTCAACGTCGGTTGCGTGCCTAAGAAACTGCTGGTGTACGGCGCCCATGTCGCCGATGAGCTGGAACAGGCCGCAGGCTTCGGCTGGACCCTGGAAGAGGGCCACTTCGACTGGGGCACGTTGATTGCCAACAAGAACCGCGAGATCGAGCGCCTCAATGGCATCTACCGCAACCTGCTGGTGAACAGCGGCGTCACCTTGCTGCAAGGCCATGCCCGCTTCACCGGCGCCCATGAAGTGGAAGTGGACGGCCAGCGCTACAGCGCCGAGCACATCCTGATTGCCACCGGCGGCTGGCCACAGGTGCCGGACATTCCGGGCAAGGAACTGGCCATCACCTCCAACGAGGCGTTCTACCTCAACGAGTTGCCGCGCCGCGTGCTGGTGGTCGGCGGTGGTTACATCGCCGTCGAATTCGCCGGCATCTTCCAGGGCCTGGGCGCCGATACCACCTTGCTGTATCGCGGTGACCTGTTCCTGCGCGGCTTCGACGGCTCGGTGCGTACCCACCTCAAGGAAGAGCTGGAAAAGCGCGGCCTGAACCTGCAGTTCAACGCCGACATCCAGCGCATCGACAAGCTTGACGACGGCAGCCTGAAAGCCACCCTCAAGGACGGCCGCGAGCTGATCGCCGATTGCGTGTTCTACGCCACCGGTCGGCGCCCGATGCTCGACAACCTGGGCCTGGAAAACACCGGCGTGGAGCTGGACGCCCGCGGCTTCATCCGCGTCGACGAGCAGTACCAGACCACCGCACCGTCGATCCTCGCCATTGGCGACGTGATCGGCCGCGTGCAGCTCACCCCGGTGGCGCTGGCCGAAGGCATGGCCGTGGCACGGCGGCTGTTCAAGCCTGAGCAATACCGCCCGGTGGATTACCAGAACATCCCGACTGCCGTGTTCAGCCAGCCACCGATCGGTACCGTCGGCCTGACTGAAGAGCAGGCACTGGAAGCCGGGCACAAGGTGCAGATCTTCGAAAGCCGCTTCCGCGCCATGAAGCTGACCCTTACCGACATTCAGGAAAAGACCCTGATGAAGCTGGTGGTGGATGCCGAGACCGACAAGGTGCTGGGCTGCCACATGGTCGGCCCGGATGCCGGCGAAATCATCCAGGGCCTGGGTGTTGCCTTGAAGGCTGGCGCGACCAAGTTGCAGTTCGACGAGACCATCGGCGTGCACCCGACCGCTGCCGAAGAGTTTGTCACCATGCGCACCGTCACCCGCTGACCGCACCTGGCGCTGTGCCTTTGTAGGAGCGGCCTTGTGTCGCGAAAGGGCCGCATAGCGGCCCCAGGATATCGGCGTCAAAGCTGATGTTGCTGGGGCCGCTATGCGGCCCTCTCGCGACACAAGGCCGCTCCTACAGGGCACGGCGCCATCCTCGCCACCGTTTGCTCAGCCCATTCCCTTCTATTAAATATGTGCGGTTATAGCCAAAACCAATCACAAGCATGAGCTTTGCCAATGAGCCTTTACGGGGACCAGCGGTTAGGATTCTCTCCATCAACTGATTCCAACCCCATGAAGGAGCGTCTCTCATGCCAATCATCAACAGCCAGGTCAAACCGTTCAACGCCACCGCCTACCACAAGGGCGAGTTCGTTCAGGTCAGCGAAGCCGACCTGAAAGGCAAGTGGTCCGTCGTGTTCTTCTACCCGGCCGACTTCACCTTCGTCTGCCCGACCGAACTGGGTGACCTCGCCGACAACTACGCCGAGTTCCAGAAGCTGGGCGTGGAAATCTACGGTGTTTCGACCGACACCCACTTCACCCACAAAGCCTGGCACGACACTTCGGACACCATCGGTAAGATCCAGTACCCACTGATCGGTGACCCGACCCACGTCATCTCGCGCAACTTCGACGTCCTGATCGAAGAAGCCGGCCTGGCGGATCGCGGTACCTTCGTGATCAACCCGGAAGGCCAGATCAAGATCGTCGAACTGAACGACGGTGGTGTTGGCCGCGATGCAGCCGAACTGCTGCGCAAGGTGAAGGCTGCCCAGTACGTTGCCGCTCACCCAGGTGAAGTCTGCCCGGCCAAGTGGAAAGAAGGCGAAGCTACTCTCGCTCCTTCCCTGGACTTGGTCGGCAAGATCTAAATTTTCGCCCGATAAGCGCCTGCGCAACGACCATCCCGCGCAGGCACTTCTCGAACGAAAATCCGGTCATGCGCCAGTGGCGGGCGGTGCGCAGCCGCCAAAGCTGAAGTACCCACCGCCCCGTAAGAACGCCCGGGCGAACGCGCCTGGGCGTTTTTGTATCCGAGTTTTGAAAAAGGAATCGCCCGTATGTTGGACGCCACGCTTAAATCGCAACTGAAAACCTACCTGGAGCGGGTCACCCAGCCGATCGAGATCGTTGCCTCCCTCGACGACGGCGCGAAGTCCCGCGAATTACACGACCTGCTGGTGGAAATCGCCGGCCTGTCGAACCTCATTACCTTCAGCGCGGATGGCAGCGATGCGCGTCGCCCTTCGTTCTCGCTGAACCGCCCGGGTTCCGATATCAGCCTGCGCTTCGCTGGCATCCCCATGGGCCACGAATTCACCTCGCTGGTGCTGGCATTGCTGCAAGTCGGTGGCCACCCGTCCAAGGCCAGTGCCGAAGTGATCGAGCAGATCCAGGCGCTGGAAGGCGAATTCACCTTTGAAACCTACTTCTCGCTGTCGTGCCAGAACTGCCCGGACGTGGTCCAGGCGCTGAACCTGATGGCCGTGCTCAACCCCAACGTGCGGCACGTGGCTATCGACGGTGCGTTGTTCCAGGATGAAGTCGAGTCGCGCAAGATCATGGCGGTGCCGAGCATCTACCTGAACGGCGAATTGTTCGGCCAGGGCCGCATGGGCCTTGAAGAGATCCTTGGCAAGATCGACACCAGCGCCGGCAGCCGCCAGGCCGAGAAGATCAACGCCAAGGACGCCTTCGACGTGCTGGTGGTGGGTGGTGGCCCAGCCGGTGCTGCAGCGGCCATCTACGCCGCGCGCAAAGGCATCCGTACCGGTGTGGCTGCCGAGCGCTTTGGCGGCCAGGTACTCGACACCCTGGCCATCGAGAACTTCATCTCGGTACAGGAAACCGAGGGGCCGAAGCTGGCCACGGCACTGGAAGAGCACGTCAAGCAGTACGACGTCGACATCATGAACCTGCAGCGCGGTGAAGCGCTGACTCCGGCTACCGACGGCGGCCTGCATGAAGTGCGCCTGGCCAGCGGCGCCTCGCTCAAGGCCAAGACGGTGATCCTCGCCACTGGCGCCCGCTGGCGCGAAATGAATGTGCCGGGCGAGCAGGAATACCGCTCCCGTGGCGTGGCCTACTGCCCGCACTGCGACGGCCCGCTGTTCAAGGGCAAGCGTGTGGCGGTGATTGGCGGCGGCAACTCGGGTGTGGAAGCGGCCATCGATCTGGCAGGTATCGTCGCCCAGGTGACGCTGATCGAGTTCGACAGCCAACTGCGTGCCGACGCAGTGCTGCAGCGCAAGCTGCACAGCCTGCCCAACGTCAAGGTGATCACCAGTGCGTTGACCACCGAAGTGGTCGGCAATGGTGAAAAGGTGACGGGCTTGCGTTACAAGGATCGCACCACCGATGAGGTGCATGACCTGGCGCTGGAAGGCATCTTCGTGCAGATCGGCCTGCTGCCGAACACTGATTGGCTCAAGGGTACTGTCGAGCTGTCGCCGCGTGGCGAGATCATCGTCGACGCCAAGGGCCAGACCAGTGTGCCGGGTGTGTTTGCCGCGGGTGACGTGACCACTGTGCCGTACAAGCAGATCGTTATCGCGGTGGGCGAGGGCGCCAAGGCCTCGCTGGCGGCGTTCGATCACCTGATCCGCACTTCGGCGCCGGCGTAAGTCTGTACCGGCCTCTTCGCGGCTAAAGCCG
>NZ_BCAZ01000021.1:0-82484 GCF_001320205.1 Pseudomonas sp. NBRC 111123 | reverse complement strand
TTGCCCAGCTCGCGCTTGATCGCCACCACGTGCTTCAAGTCCTGCTCCAGCGGGTTGGCGCCGATCTTCAGCTTGAACACCCGGTGGCGGCGCACCTCCAGCATGTGCTCGGCCTCGGCGATGTCGCGGGCGGTGTCGCCGCTGGCCAGGGTCCAGGCCACTTCCAGGCTGTCACGCACCCGCCCGCCGAGCAGCTCGCTGACCGGCAGGCCGAGGCGCTTGCCCTGGGCGTCGAGCAAGGCGCTTTCGATGCCGGACTTGGCGAAGGTATTGCCCTTGGCCAGCTTGTCGAGCTTGAGCATGGCGGCATTGATGTTGTCCGCTGGCAGGCCGATCAGCGCCGGCGCCAGGTGCGCGTCGATGTTGGCCTTGATGCCCTCGGGGCTTTCGTAGCCGTAGGCCAGGCCGCCGATGGTGGTGGCCTCGCCGATGCCTTCCACGCCGTCGCTGCAGCGCAGGCGCAGCACCACCAGGGTCTGCTGCTGCATGGTGTGCATGGCCAGCTTGTGCGGGCGGATGGTTGGCAGGTCGACAATAATTGCGTCGATGCGCTCGATCAGGGCGTTTGTCATGGTGCGAAGGTCCCGTCAAATCAGGCCGCAGTCTGCAAACCCGATACTACATTTACTTGATTATTCAAGCATTGCGCGAGACCCTGAGTGCCGTCCAATATCAAATGAATCTCCCACCATACCCAGGAGGTCTGATGGAGCTGCGCCACCTTCGCTACTTCAAGGTCCTGGCCGAAACCCTGAACTTCACCCGCGCCGCCGAGTTGCTGCACATCGCCCAGCCGCCGCTGAGCCGGCAAATCAGCCAGCTGGAGGAGCAGCTCGGGACCATGCTGGTGCTGCGCGAGCGCCCACTAAGACTGACCGAGGCCGGGCGCTTCTTCTATGAACAGACCTGCACGCTGCTGCAGCAACTGGATAACATCAGCGACAACACCCGGCGCATCGGCCAGGGCCAGCGCCAGTGGCTGGGCATCGGCTTCGCCCCGTCGACCCTGTACACGGTACTGCCAGAGTTGATCCGCGAACTGCGCAAGGACAGCGAGCTGGAACTGGGCCTGAGCGAAATGACCACCCTGCAACAGGTGGAGGCGCTGAAAAGCGGGCGCATCGACATCGCCTTCGGCCGCATCCGCATCGACGACCCGGCAATCCAGCAGCAAGTGCTGCGCGAAGACCCGCTGGTGGCCGTGCTGCCCAAGGGCCATGCCCTGGCCGGTGCCCCGCTGACCCTCGAACAACTGGCCAGGGAAGCGTTCATCCTCTACCCCGCCAACCCCAGGCCGAGCTACGCCGACCACATCCTCGCGCTGTTCGCCCACCACGGCATGAGCCTCAAGGTCAGCCAGTGGGCCAACGAACTGCAGACCGCCATCGGCCTGGTCGCCGTCGGTCTGGGCGTAACCCTGGTGCCGGAGTCGGTGCAACAGCAGCACCGCACCGACATCGAGTACGCCAGCCTGCTCGACCGCAGCGCGGTCAGCCCGATCATTCTCAGCCGGCGCAAGGGCGACAGCAGCCCGATCGTGCAGCGTTGCCTGGCGCTGATTGCCCAGCAGGCAGTGGCGGCAGCGGTTTAGTCACGTTCGAAAAAACTGCTGCCCTTTTCCTTGAGCAGCGCCACCAGCGCCCCTGCCGCCGGTGACAGGTAGCCCTCCGTGCGCACCGACACGGCGACGGTACGGCGCATGGTGGTCTGCTTCAGCGGCACTTCGCGCAGCCACGACATGCCGAGCCCATGTTCCAGAGTTTCCCGCGCGGCGAAGCTGAGCAACTGGGTACGGGCGATCAGGCGTGGCAGCAGTGAGATGGCATTGGTCTCGATCTGCACCTGCGGCGCCGGCAACTGATGGGCGATGAACACATTGTCGATCCAGCGCCGGGCGGTCACCGTCGGCCCCGCCAGCACCCAGCGGTATTGGCAGAGGCTGTGCAGGGTGATGGGGCCGGCGAAAATCGGGTGCTCGGCACTGGCAACCACGATCGCTTCATCTTCAAGGATGGGGTATGTGGTGAACTCAGGGTCCATGCTGATCTGCGGTGAGATGATCACATCCAGCCGCCCGCCGCGCAGGGATTCCTTGAGCACATCGTCCTGGGCGATCGACAGTTTCAGGGTCACGTCCGGCGCCCGCTCCAGCAGCGCCGCGGTCAGGTGCGGCAGCAGGTGATCGGCCATGCTCGCCGCGCAGCCCAGGCGGATGTTGCCGACCAGCCCGCTGGCAAAGTCACGCACTTCGCGTTCGGTCTCGGCGATGTTCAATTGCAGTTGCTTGCCGCGCGCCAGCAGCAGTTTGCCGACATCGGTGAGCTTGATTCGCCGGCCATCGCGCTGGAACAACCGGGTACCCAGTGATTCCTCCAGGCGCTGGATGCTCTTGCTCAGCGCCGGTTGGCTGCGGTTGAGCTTTTCCGCCGCCCGGCCCAAGTGGCCCAGTTCGGCGATGGTTTCGAAGTAGGTAAGGTCACGCAGGTCCATGATTCATGAATTTCAGTTATGGATTCATCAAAAGTAGAAAATAGACTTGATCGATTGCGCCGTCGATAATTTTCTCCGCTGGCGCTGCCAGCCCCCGCGATACCGCTGCGCAAGGAGTATCCACGTTGCAGACCGCCCTACCCGGCTCTTCCAGAAATATCTTCCTATGGCTCGCCCTGCTGATTTGCGCCGGTGCCATCGGCCAGTTGCTGCATGCCCTGGCCGTACCGGCCGGGTTGTTCCTCGGCCCCATGCTGGTGGCCATCGTGTTCGGCGTCTCGGGCGCGCAACTGCACCTGCATCGCCAAGTGTTTCGCTTCGGTCAAGGCTGCGTCGGCCTGCTGGTCGCCCACTCGGTGACCTGGGCCGTGCTGGTATCGATGGCCCAGTCCTGGCACCTGATGCTGGTCGCGACCTTCATCACGGTAGTGCTCAGTGCCTTGGTCGGCCTCGGCACCGTACGCTTCGGTGGCATCCCTGGCAGCACCGCCGCCTGGGGAACCGCGCCGGGGGCGGCTTCGGCAATGGTGTCGATGGCCGAGGAAAACGGCGCCGATGGCCGCGTGGTAGCGACCATGCAATATGTGCGGGTGGTGTGCGTGGTGATGATCGGCTCGCTGGTCAGCCACCTGCTCGGCGCCGCGCCTGGCGCGGGCGCGGTGGCCAATGCGCCAGCGGTACTGGAAGGCCCGCACCTGCTTGACAGCCTGCTCAGCCTTGCCGTGGTGCTGGTGGGTATCACCCTTGGTAGCCGCCTGCCTGCCGGTGCCTTGCTGACGCCACTGCTGCTTGGCGGCGCCCTGCAACTGAGCGGGCTGCTGACCATCCGCTTGCCCGAATCCTTGCTGGCCGCTGCCTACGGCGCCATCGGCTGCTACATCGGCCTGCGCTTCGACCGGCAGACCGTGCGCTATGTGTGGAAGCGCCTGCCGACCATGATTGCCGGGGCGGTGGCGTTGATCGTGCTGTGCGCCGCTTGCGCCTATGTGCTGGCCCTGGCGATGGGCACGGACTTCCTGTCGATGTACCTGGCCACCAGCCCAGGCGGGCTGGATGCCATGGCGATCATCGCGGTGGAAACCCATGCGGATGTCGGGCTGGTGCTGGCGATGCAGACGTTGCGGTTGTTCGGGGTGATTCTGACCGGGGCCTTTTGTGCGCGGCAGATCATACGCTTGACCCGGGTGTAGAGGGCTGGCGTGCATGTCTGGAGGGTTGTAGCGCCTGGGAGACCGAGCGCCGCCCGCGCGGCGCATCGCGGATGAATCCGCTCCTACATTTGTTGCAACGTGGCCATGCCTGACAGGCAATGGTTGTCAGCCTTGTCTGCAAGGCTCAAGGCATGCGCCAGAGCTGGCAACCATGGCGTAACAGGCAACGTGGCCATGCCTGACAGGCAATGATTGTCAGCCTTGTCTGCAAGGCTCAAGGCATGCGCCAGGGCTGGCGACCATGGCGTAACAGGCAACGTGGCCATGCCTGACAGGCAATGATTGTCAGCCCTGTCTGCAAGGCTCAAGGCATGCGCCAGGGCTGGCAACCTTGGCGTAACAGGTTCGGCACGTTGCAACAAATGTAGGAGCGGATTCATCCGCGATGCGCCGCGCGGGCGGCGCTCGATCTCCCAGGCACCACAAACCTCGAGGCAGGCACCTACCCACTAATCACGCAGAAGTCTTCGAACGGATAATGGGTCAACAGCTCGAACCCGGTCTCGGTCACCAGCAACGGGTTCTCCAGCTTGATCCCGTCACGCCCACCCACCACGCCGACATAAGCCTCGACACACAGCGCCATACCCGCCTGCAGTGCCCCTTCATAGCCATAGGATTCAAGGTCCTCCGGGTAGCGAATGCACGGGTACTCATCACACAGCTCCACCCCATGGAACATCACGCCATAACGCTGCGCCCGGCAGCTCTGCGGCAGGCAATGGCCGTTGCGGGAGAGCTCGGTGAAGCGCACACCGGGCCTGACCATGTCGGCGTTGACGTGCATGGCGAGGATCTCGTCCGGCCCTTTGATCATGCGGGCGAATTCGGTGACTTCCTGCCCATTGTGCATCTGCACGCCCAGCGCACCGAGGGCGCGCAGGCCGGCCACTTCGATTCGGTCCACGGCCAGGCGGCGGTTGGGTCTGGCTCGCCTACCAGGACATCGACCTTGACCAGCGTGACGCGGATGCACCGCAACTGTTCAACGCCAACGACTACAGCCTGCTGATGCAACTGGCGCAGAACCATCAGGGCGTGGCACTGGGCTGGTATTACCTGGTCGCGCCGCTGGTGCAACAGGGCCTGCTGGTGCGGCCGGAAAGTGACACCCTGGTGCACCGCGACACTCGCCACTACCTCAGCCTCAGCGAGGCCAAGCGCCGTGATGCCAGTTGCTGCAAGTTGCGTGACTGGCTGGTCGAGCAGTTCGACTGGTCACTGCACGAAGAGGCCGGCAGCCTGCCTTGGGCCCAGGCGTAATCGACCCTACCCCTTCAGCGCAGCCTCGATCCTGGCCACGTCGATCTTGCCCATGGTCATCATGGCGTCGAACGCGCGCTTGGCTGCGGCCTTGTCGGGGTTGGCAATGGCTTCGATGAGGATGCGCGGGGTGATCTGCCAGGAGATGCCCCATTTGTCCTTGCACCAGCCGCAGACGCTCTCGCTGCCACCGTTGTTGACGATGGCATCCCATAGCCGGTCGGTCTCGGCCTGGTCCTCGGTGCTGACCTGGAACGAAAACGCCTCGCTATGCTTGAACGTGGTGCCGCCATTGAGGCCCACGCAGGGAATGCCCATCACGGTAAATTCGACGGTAATCACTTCGCCGGCCTTGCCTGAAGGGTAGTCGCCGGGTGCGGGGTGCACCGCCACCACCTTGCTGTCGGGGAAGGTCCTGGCATAGAAATTCGCCGCTTCTTCGGCATCCTTGTCGAACCACAGGCAGATCGTGTTTTTGGCAGTCATGGCAAGGCTCCATGGGAGAGCAGAAAGCCTTGAGTCTAGCCCGTCAGGCTTGGCTGGCGATGGCCGCAGCCAGCGCAGCGTCGCTCAACGCCGATTGCGGATGGGCCTGGCGGTAGTCGCGCAGCGCCTGCTGCAGGCGCGGCCCGCACAGGCGACCGTTGGTCGCGACGTACGTCAGGGCATCGTCGCGCGCCGCTGCGGTGCGGCTCAACGGATGGCGGGTGGACTCGCTGAGCGCCGCCGTACCCACGCTGCTGCCAATGGTGAAATGGTCAGCCACACTGCCCTTGCCATCCATGGCCCAAGCCTGACTGCAACACCGCAGGATCGGGGTGCTCGATAAACCGGTTCGCTTCACGTGGCAAGCCCACCTGATAAAAATGCCAGTTGTGCACAGAGGCCAGAACAGCAACCACAGGCATGGCGAGCAATGGCCTGCAAAATCGATAAAGACTCAGAAAAATCCTACCGATACCGGAGAAGTCTCCCACAACTCAGCTAATTCCCGGCACTGCATCATTGTCGGCAAGCCTCATAAGCGACTTTTCGCAAGGAGATACAGGTTTGTCGGATTTCAAATCAAAGTTGCAGCACCTCAGTGCCGAGCAGATCGAGGCGCTGTACAACGAATACATCGGCGGTGAGAAAATTGCACTGCTGCTCGAACGCTATGCCATCGACATCGCCCCAAGCAGCCTGATCAAGGCCTTCCCTCCGGTGCCTTGCGCCGAACTCAAGTGCCCTTACTGCGAAGTCAGCCTGTACGAGCGACGCAAAAGCCGTTCGGCCTACAGCTGGAACGACAACCTGGCCTACTGCCCGAACTGCGCGCATCGCCATTACTTCCCCGGGCGCAACCAATGGCAGCGAGATTGCGCCTGCCAGCCTTGCCTGGCGGCGCGTGAACGCACCCGGCAGGCACAGGCCATCGAACAGCGCAAACGCATCAAGGAGCTCTGGTCATTGGCAAAGCACCAGCCCGTGCCGTTGCACACGTTGTCGATTACCCGGCAGTTGCAGTTGCTGGCCATGCTGGCGATACGCATGGATGCGCAGAGCGATTGCATCCACGCTGCGGAAAAATCCACCGGGGATGCGCTAGTCAGCCCATCCCCAAGCATGGATGCGAGCATACTGCTGGCGCTGCACGAGGATCAGATCCTGCTGGTCGACCCCGATTCGCCACTGGATGCCTTCAGCGAAGACCCCACCCCGAAGGCCTGGCAGAACAAGGTACGCTGGATCGCCAATGTCAGCCTGGACGGCCACCAGCGGGCTGGCGTCGGCCCCCTGTATCGTGCCCTGCACAAGGCCCTGTCCAATGGCCCGCAGGCGCAATGGCGTGATGAGATCGCCGAAGCCATCGAGCGGCTTTGCAATGAAGAGGTTTGTGCCTACATAGCCAGCCGCAGTGCGGAACACGGCCTGCCCTTCGAGGCCAGGAAAAAAACCGCGGAAGTCGCAACTCAGTTGCTCGAGGTGCACCCCGTACGGCACATCTGGTCGCTGGCCAACACCGCCGTGCGCGGGGCGTTGTCATTCGTTGCACGCGCCCAGGTCAGCAAGCGTCACGCTGCCAACACCATTCCCGGGAGCATGCTGTCGCTGAGCGAACGTGCCATTCGCGAGCAATGGCAGTTCACGGTATCGAGCTACGACACCCATGCCCCACGCTCGGGCTTCAGCCGGGCGCTGTTCGACGTGCTGCTGCAGCAGGATGATCATGGCCTGTGCCGCAGGGTCTGTGACTACATCGCAGCTCTGCCGGGGCAGGCTGATGCCAGCGGCTGTGGGCTGTTCTGCGCCATGTGCGGGTCGAACCTGGTGCACGTGCAGGCAGGGCTCCGGGAAACCATCGTCAACTGCAAGGACTGCCTGGCCAAGACCTTGGTGTCTACCTAGCCAGCATCTGCATGCCCGGTTCGCTCAGGTCAGTGCTGGCGAGGACAGTAAGGTTGGGGGCAAAAACCTGAAAAAGGGCGACCCGACCGGGGCGCCAAACCATTCCACCTCTTACCAAAGGCGCTGACGCGCTTCCACAGGTGAACTCACAGCACCGACAGCGGGTACTCGACAATCAGCCGCACTTCGTCCAGGTCCGCCTCGAACGCGGTGGCCCGGGTGGTCGCCTGGCGCACGCGCAATGACAGGTCCTTGGCTGCGCCGCTCTGCACCACATACTTGACCTCGATGTCCCGCTCCCAGCGCTTCTGGTCGGTCAACGGGGTGCCGTCCGCGTCGCGGCGCATGTAGAAGGCGTTGGCGTTGGAATAGTCGGCGTCGGTACCTTTTGCGTAACGGCTCATGAACGACAGCCCCGGTACCCCGTAGGCTGCCATGTCCAGGTCATAGCGCAGCATCCACGAGCGCTCCTTGGGCGAGTTGAAGTCGCTGTACTGGATGGAGTTGTCGAGGAAGATCGAGTCGGACTGGCGCAGGTAGTCGAAATCATCATCGCCATTGTTGCGCTGGTGGCTCAGCCCTAGCGTGTGAGCACCAAAGCGCACCCCGGCTTTCACGCTCCAGATGTCGTTGTCGAACGCGCCCAGGCGCTGCTGGCCTTCATCGACGGCCTTGTAGTAGTTGATGCCGCCGATCAGGGCAAGGTCGTCGCTCAGCGGCCAGCTGGCACTGGTACCGGCGTAGTACTGGTTCCATACATCCTTGAGCCGGCTGCTGAACAGGCTGACACTCACATGCTCGTTGAGGTCGTAGTCACCGCCGCCGTAGGCAATCCAGGGTGAATCCACCGGGCCGCCGTAGAAGGTCACGAAGTTCTCGCGCATGTCGCTGGAGACCGGCTGGCTCATGGCATGCAGGCGGCCGGCCTGCAGGGTCAGGTCCTTGAGACTGGTGTTTTCCAAGGTCACGCCGCGAAAGCTTTCCGGCAACAGACGCGAATCACCAGCAGCCACGACCGGGTTGGCCGGGAATACATCACCCACCTTGAGCACGGTATCGAACAGGCGCAGCTTGGCCGCACCGCCCAGCTTGGTGTATTCGTCCCGCGCCTGGCCGTCGTGCTCCACCGGCAGCACATCGAACGAACTGCGCCCGCCGTTGCGCCCACCGCCGGTGTCCAGCTTGAGACCGAGCATGGCGAACGCGTCCAGGCCGAAACCCACCGTGCCTTGGGTGAAGCCGGACTCGAAGCGGCTGATGATGGCGTGCGCCCACGCTTCGGAATATCCATTGCTCGCTGGCTTGGTAGTGCTCTGCACCGGGGCTGGCCCGTCGCGGTTGTCACGGTTGAAGTAGAAGTTGCGGTTGAGCACGTTGAGCGTGCTGCCTTCGATGAAACCTTCGGGTGTTGCTTCGGCGGCGCTGGCCAGTGCACTGACGCCAGACAGCGTCAGGCATGCCGCCAGGGACAGGGGGGCGGTTCGGGTCATCCGAGGCTCCTTGAGTGACGATTATTGTTGTGTCGGCGGAGTCGGAGAGTGGGGCCTGGCAGATAACGCCAAGGTGATTGGCGCATTACAATCGCGTCATGCGGGCGCAGCGGCTCTAGCCCGGCTTTTGCAACATTCTGTAGGTAATTCCTACGTGCAGCAGTGAACCTGCCTACAAAATTGCGGTCTGTCCCTGACGGTCAACTCACCGACCGGTTCGCCGGCCCCGTTGCTGATCTACAGTTACCGGGCCTATTTTCCCTGTTGCAGCGAAGACCCAACATGCCTGAATCCCGCCAAGCCTCTCTTGCCCTCACTGCCCTGCGCGGCAGCCTGCTCGCCGCCCTGGTGGCTCTTGCCGTCCCCGCGCATGCCGAAGAGCCGGCCAGCGATGCGCGCTGGGTCAGCGACAGCCTGAGTACCTACGTGCGCAGTGGCCCGACCGATGGCCACCGCATTGTCGGCACGCTCAAGTCGGGGCAGAAACTCACCTTGATCGGCAGCCAGGGCAACTACAGCCAGGTGCGTGGCCAGAATGGCGACCTGGTGTGGATCCTCACCAGCGACCTGCAATCTGTGCCGGGCCAGAACGAGCGCCTGCCGCAACTCGATGCACAGGTGGCGGACCTGTCGGGGCAGCTCAAGACCATCGATGACAGCTGGAAAAACCGCGTGCAGGGCATGCAGGAAACCCTCGACTCGCGCAAGAAGCTCATCGATGAACTGGAAGCGCGCAACCAGGCCCTCAACGAACAACTCGACCAGAGCCAGTCGAGCCTGCGCGACACACAGGCACGCCTGGGCGACGAGAACAAGCAGGTGATGATGCGTTACATGGTGTACGGCGGCAGCATCGCCGGTGCGGGGCTGCTGATGGGGCTGATCCTGCCGGCGCTGACCCGTGGACGGAAGAAGAACGACCGCTGGTTCTGAGGATTCCAGCGCCTGTACCGGCCTCTTGCAACCGTAAGCTTGAAGAGGCCGGCACAGCGGATGGTTACTTGCTGCGTGCCTTGTTATAGATGGTCTTGGCTTGGTCAGCCGAAGACTGGCATTGGGCCATGTCGCCTGCCTTCTGGGCATCCTTGGCGTTTTGCAGATGCATCTTGAAATCATGGGCCATGCCGCCATGCATGGCTTGGCCACTGGCCTTGTGGAAATCCTCCAGTTCCTTGATCTTGGCTGCACAGTTGCTTGCCGGGTCAGCGTGGGCGGCAAAACTCAATACAGAAGCCATTACTAACAGAGGCACGAATTTCATGGATTTCATGGAGCGTTCTCCTGGGAAATCGGAATGGTCATCGAGAGACGTTGGCTCGACGCAGGGAAAAGCATAGTCCTCGATGGGGAACGGTTGTGTTTGCCACAGAATTTTTAGCACTTATCTGATCGAGCGCCGCCCGCGCGGCGCATCGCGGATAAATCCGCTCCTACACCTGTAGCAACGTAACCATGCCTGTGAGGCCATGGTTATCAGCCGGTTTGTACGGCTCAAGTCATACGCCAAGGCGGACAACCATGGCGTAACAGGTTCGGCACGTTGCAACAGGTGTAGGAGCGGATTTATCCGCGATGCGCCGCGCGGGCGGCGCTCGATCTCAAACACACCTAAAATGCCGTGCCGAACCCTTCCAACCCTACTGGCGCAACCGCTCCAGCGCCTCCAGCACAAACCCCGTAGCCCGCTCCACCTCCCCCTCGCGGCAGGCAATCCCCAGCTGCCGCCATAACCCCGGCCGTAGCGGCCGGCGCGCAATTCGCCGGTCCAGTTCGGCGGCCTCGCCCTCCTGGGGCAGCAAGGTCGCGCCGTAGCCAGCCCCTACCAGGCTCTTGATCGCATCGTTGTAGTTCAGCTCGATCCGCGGCTCGGGATACAACCCCGCCGCCGCGAACCACTCACCCGTCACCCGCGACAACTGGGTACTGCTGTCATTGAGGATCAACGCACGCTGCCCCAGCCAGGCCGGGGTGACTTTGGCAGGCGGCTGCCACTCGGCCGGTACATACGCCAGGATCGGGTCACGCCGCCAGGGCGTGAGCCTGACGCCCTTGCCTGCCACCTGCGGCAGCGCCACCAGGCCGATATCCAGGGTGCCTTCGCGCAAACGCGCCAAGGAAGCCTGGGAGGTCAGCACCTGAACCTGCACGTCGATGCCCGGGTGCGCCACCCGCAAGTGCTCAAGGGCGTTGGGCAGCAGATGGGCAATGGCGCCGGTGGAAGCGCCCAGGCGCACCCGCCCGGTCAGGCCTTCGACCTGACGGCGCACTTCGTCCAGGGCCAGGTCGGCATCCACCAGCAGGCGGCGAGCGCGGGTGAGCAAGGTCTCGCCGATGGCCGTGGGGCGCACCTGGTTGCGGTTGCGGGTCAGCAGCGGCGCACCAACCCGCGCCTCCAGCTCGGCCACGTGCAGGCTGATGGTGGGCGGCGCGAGGTTGAGCTGGCGGGCGGCCTCGGCGAAGGAGCCCAGGTCGGCGATCACTACCAAGGTGCGGAGGCGGTCGAGGCTGATTTCGCGCATGGGTGGCGATCCTTGATTCATCAAAACTGAATGTCAGCGTCATGATATTCAAATTTTCTTTCTCAAGGCCACAAGCGAGCATAGGCCATCCCCTCCCCTGACCGGACCCCGACCATGCACACCCCAGTTGTCTTCATCGACGGCGACCAAGGCACCACCGGCCTGCAGATCCACGCCCGCCTGCAAGGCCGCAGCGACCTGCGCCTGCTGACTTTGCCGGAGGCTGAGCGCAAGGACCCACAGCGCCGCGCCAACGCCATCAACAGCGCCGACATCGCCTTGCTGTGCCTGCCCGACGACGCCGCCCGCGAAGCCGTGGCCGCCATCGAGAACCCCGCCGTACGGGTGATCGACGCCAGCTCTGCACACCGCACCTCGCCAGGCTGGGTCTACGGCCTGCCGGAACTGGACGGGCAACAGGCCGAACGCATCGCCCAGGCCAAGCGGGTCAGCAACCCCGGCTGCTACCCCACCGGGGCCATCGCCCTGCTGCGCCCGCTGGTCAAGGCCGGCCTGCTGCCGGCCGACTACCCGCTGACCATCCACGCCATCTCCGGCTATTCCGGTGGCGGCCGTGCCGCCGTCGAGCGGCACGAGATGCCGGGCGCCGAACAGGCACCGACCTTGCAAATGTATGGCCTGGAGCTGGCGCACAAGCACGTGCCGGAAATCCAGCTGCATGCCGGCCTGTCGGCACGGCCGATCTTCCTGCCGGGTTACGCGGCCTATCGCCAGGGCATCGTCCTGAGCATCCCGCTGCAACTGCGCCTGCTGCCCGGCCAGCCCGACGCCGAACAGTTGCAGGCTTGCCTGGAACAGCATTACCAAGGCGCCCGCCATGTACAGGTGATGCCCCTGCACCAGCAGGGGCCGGCCACCCCGCTCGACCCTGAGGTGCTGAATGACAGCAACGACCTGCGCCTGGCACTGTACGCCAACCCCGAACATGGCCAGGTGGTGCTGACTGCGGTGTTTGACAACCTCGGCAAGGGTGCCTCGGGCGCAGCGGTGCAGAACCTCGACCTGATGCTTGCCGCGATGCGCGGCTAAAAAGGGTTTAGACTGTGCACCCCGCGCCAACCCGGCGCGGGGTGAGCCAACCGCAGCCGGAGCCCGTCCACCGATGTTCATCCTGAGCCGCCTCGACAGCGTGCCGCCCGAATCCTTCCAGAACCAGATCCGCGAGCTGGTGATCCACAACGTCGGCGCACTGAGCAGCGTCGCCATCCGTGCCGAAAACCCGCTTTATCCGCTGTATCAGTACGGCGTCGGCATGGAGGTGCACCAGTACCTGCAAGCCATGGACGGCACCCGCGGCCTGGCCGTGCAGCTAACCCTGGCCCTGGATGCCGATGCACCCGACCAGTTGCTCGGATTCGCCCTGAGCTTGCCGGCCCAGGACAACCCCCAGGCCTGTGCCCTGGCGTTTCTTGCCGTAGTGCACAGCCACCGCCGCCAAGGCATTGCCCGCGCCCTGCTGGGTGACGCGCAGGCGCGCTATGCCAGCGTCGAGCTGAATGCCTTTGCCGACCAAGTGCCATGGTTCGAAAGCATGGGCATGCAGGTGGTAGCCGCCAGCGGGCCGCAAGTGTTGATGAGCAGCACCGGCCTGGCCAGTGGTGCGCTGATCGGTCGGCTGGACATTGCGCCGATCTACCAGACTGCCGAAGTGCTGCAGATTCACACCTACCTGCTCAAT
Source organism: Pseudomonas sp. NBRC 111123 (assembly GCF_001320205.1). NCBI lineage: Bacteria > Pseudomonadati > Pseudomonadota > Gammaproteobacteria > Pseudomonadales > Pseudomonadaceae > Pseudomonas > Pseudomonas sp. NBRC 111123. The sequence continues at coordinate 69,424 of NZ_BCAZ01000021.1, read as the reverse complement.
CAGCAGGGTGAGGATGCCATGCTCGATGCCGAGCAGCAGCGTGATGAATGGCTGGATGAATTGACCGCCCAGGCGAACGCCTGTGTGCGGGAGCGCAAGTCAGTGCATTGACGTTCTGGGGCTGCTTTGCAGCCCTTTTCGCGACACAAGGCCGCTCCTACAGGGGAATGCAACCACCTGTAGGAGCGGCCTTGTGTCGCGAAAAGGGCCGCAAAGCGGCCCCGGCATTCTTTCAGGCATGCACCCAGCGCCGATGCAGCCCACGGGCCAGGGCATCGAGCATGAACCCCAGCACGCCAATCAGCAGCACCATCGCCATCAACTCCGAATAGGCGAGGCGGTCGCGGGTATCGAGAATGAAATAGCCCAGCCCCGCACTGACTCCAAGCATTTCGCACGGTACCAACACGATCCACAGGATGCCGATGGCCAGGCGCACCCCGGTCAGCACATGGCCGATCACCCCGGGAATGATCACCTTGCACAGGGTTTCCCAGCGCGTGGCACTCAGGCTGCGGCTAAGCTGCAGCCAGCGCGGGTCGAGCTGGCGCACGCCGGCAGCGGTGTTGAGCAGGATCGGCCACAAGGCGGCGAAGGCCAGCAGGAAGTAGATCGGTTGGTCGCCCACCCCCATCAGCATCACCACCACGGGCATCCACGACAGCGGCGAGATCATCCGCAAAAACTGGAACGCCGGCGTAGTCGCTGCCTCCAGATGACGGTAGCTACCGACCAGCAGCCCCAACGGCACGCCGATCAGCAACGCCAGCAACAAGCCGACCAGAATGCGCTTGAGGCTCACCCAGACATGCCCGTAGACCTCGCCCTGGCCGAGCAACTCGACCAGGCTGGCCAGGGTCGCCTGTGGCGAGAAGCGCGCCGACAGGCCATCGGCTTCGCCGAACAGCTGCACACCCGCCCACCACAGGAACAGCAACCCCAGCAGGCCGGCCAGACCCAGGCCGGCATGTACGACATGCTTGCGCATCAGACCGCGAACTCCTCGCTACGCTGGAAGTTCTCGGCAATGCCGAACACCGAAGGGCCGCCGACGGCAGCGATCGCGTTGCGCACGAAGCGGTCGTCGACCAGGTCGCGCGCGGTCTGCGCCGGGTCCAGGCCTGCAAGGAAGTTGCTCTCGCCCTCGATCAGGGTGTTTTTCAGGCGCTTGACCAGCTCCTCGGTGTAGCTGGGGTACGGGTATGGCTGGAAGTCGATGCGCTTTTCGTCCCACTGCTGGTGCTGAATGGCACCACTGGCAATGTAGCCGGCACGGTCTTCGGCAGCCGGCGCCAGCACCTTGGTCAGCACCGCGGGTTCATGGGGGGTGTACTTGTTGGGGCCCGCCTTGGACAGCAGCGCCGCCGCTTCGGCGCGGTGGTCGCGGGTCCATTGCTGGGCCTTGACGATGGCGTTGACCACCTTCTGCGACCACTCGGGGCGGTTGTTCAGGTCGTGTTCGTGCATGAACACCACGCAGCAAGCGTGATTGCGCCAGACATCGCCAGTAAAGCGCTGCACGCGGCCGACCTTGAGGTTCTCGGCCAGGGCGTTGAACGGTTCGGCGACGATGTAGCCGGCGATGCGCTTGCTGGCCAGTGCCGGTGGCATGTCCGACGGCGGCAGCACCAGCAGGTTGACCTCGTTGGCCGCCAATTGGGCATTGGCGGGCTTCGACACCGGGGTCAGGCCGTTGTCGTTGAGCATCTGCTGCAGCACCACGTTGTGGATCGAGTACCAGAACGGGATGGCCACGGTCTTGCCGCCCAGCTGCTTCATGTCGGTGATGTCTGGCGCAACGGTCAGGCCCGAGCCACCCACATGGTTCCAGGCCACGACCTTGGCCGGCACCTTGCTGCCATACCGTGCCCACACGGTCATCGGCGACAACAGGTGAATGACGTTGACCTGGCCAGAGATGAACGCCTCGATCACCTGCGCCCAGCTGCGCAGCAACACCGGCCGTTCGGCTTTGATGCCCTCGGCCTCGAACAGGCCATTGTTGTGCGCCACCAGCAGCGGCGTGGCGTCGGTGATCGGCAGGTAGCCGATGCGCACCGGCGCGTCGGGTTCGGCGGCGGCGCGAGCCTGCAGGCTGGACAGCAGCGGCACGGCCCCGGCGGCAGTCAGCATGGCGCTGAGCTTGAGGAAATCACGACGCGAAGTGGAGGAACAGCAGTCATCCATGCACATGTGCAGGCTCCGAAGGCAACGAGGTAGGGGAAGGTGCAGCGGTGCGGCTGGCCCGCCGAAGGGTTTTGAGGATGTCGATTCGCAGCGCGCCCAGCTCCTCGACCCGCTGCGTACGCGGTTGCGGCAGGTCGATGTGCCATTGGCCGAGGATGTGCGCCGGGTGGTTACCCAGTAGCAGCACCCGGTCGGACAACAACAAGGCCTCGTCGATATCGTGGGTAATCAGCACGGCGGCCGTGTTATGGGTGGCGATCAGTTGCAGCAGCAGTTGCTGCATGTCGGCACGGGTTACCTCGTCAAGCGCCCCGAACGGCTCGTCGAGCAGCAGCACTTCAGGTTGGCGTGCCAGGCAGCGGGCCAGTGCAGTGCGCTGGGCCATGCCGCCGGACAACTGCGCCGGATACTGGGTGCGCGCATGGGCCAGGCCTACCGCGCTGATTGCATGGTCGATGCGCGCACGCCGTTCGGCCGCAGCCAGCTTGGGCTGGCGGGCGAAATCCAGCCCGAAGGCGACGTTCTTTTCCAGGCTCAGCCAAGGCAGCAGGCTCGGGTCCTGGAAGGCCACCGCCAGGCGCGGGTGCGGCCCCTGCAGCGGCTCGCCACGCAGGGTCACGCTGCCACCGCGTGGCTGCTGCAGACCGGCCAGCACCCGTAGCAGGCTGGACTTGCCTACGCCACTGGGGCCGAGGATGGTCACCACCTCCCCTGGCGCCAGCTGCAGGTCGAAGCGCGCCAGCACTTCCTGCCAGCCGCCCTCGCGCGGGTAGCCCAGGCTGACTTCCCGGGCTTCGAGCAACGCTTGGCTCATGCGCTGGCGGCCTGGCGGTGCAGCTCGGCGCGCAGCTGCACCAGGCTTGGGGTAACGATCGGCACGAACGCCGACTCGCGCCAGCGGCGGGCGAAGCCGGCACCGAACTCATCCAGGTACGCCTTGCCGCCGCTGGCTTGCAGCTCCAGCTGCACCGCGTCGGCAGCGCACTCGGCGAGGGTGATGCGCAGCTTGAACAGCGCCGCCGGCTGGCCCTGGAAGCGGCCTTCGAGCAGGCCCTGCTTGAGCTCGGCCACAGTGTTCTCCAGGCGCTCCTTGAGTACCTGACGGTGCTCTTCGAGGAACGACAGGCGCCCGTGCAGATGCTCATGCACTTCGTGCAGCGAACGCCGTGCCAGGCCGATGGCCATGCCGCACTGCAAGGCGAGAAACGCCGGGCGCACCTTGGGCAGGAACTCGCGGGCGTTTTCGTGCAGCAGCCAGTCGCGGCCCAGCTCGACCTGGTGGAACGCCAGCGCTGCAGTATTGCTCGATTGCAGGCCCATCAGTTGCAGGTCGTCGGAGCGCTCCAGCCCTTGGCTCTCGGAGGGGATGGCCAGCACGAAGGGCGAACCGCCGGCGTCGTCCTCGATGGCCGCCGCCACCACGAAACCGCTCTTGCGCAGGTTGGTCACCCAGTGCAGGCGGCCTTCCAGCGTCCAGCCCGCCGCGTCTGGGCGGCCACGCACCTGCAACGCCTCGATCCCGGAGAGGAACTTCATGGCATTGGACAAACCGGTGGCACCGGCCAGCTCGCCAGTCAGCAAGCCGGGCAGCAAGCGCTCGCGCAGGGCCTGGTTGGGGCTTTGCAGCAGGTATTCGATGAACGCGCGCTGGCCCCAGCAGACAAAGGCTGCGGCCAGTGAACGGCTGGCGATGGCGGCGATGGCTTCGACCGCATGGGTGACCGCGCCACCGTTGCCGCCCAGTGCCGGGTCGACGCCGATGCGCAGCAGTTGCGATTCGGCGATGTGCGCCAGCACCAGTTGTGGGTCGCACTGGCCCTGGTCGATTGCCTCGGCATTGGCATCCAGCCATTGACGAAATGCAGCATCAAGCATGTCCCTACTCCTTTTGAAATCGCAGGCGCCACCAGCGCCAGGCGCAAGAATTACGCAGTTGGCTGCCAGCGGTACTTGCTCAGCTCGTCGTTGAGCGGCGTCTGGGCGAACACATTAGCAAAGTTGCACAGGGTTGCGAGACTCACGCCAAGAATCACTTCAAGGGCGTTGCCTTCGGTGAAACCGGCTGCGCGGAAGGCCTGGTAGGTGGTGTCACTGACATTGCCGCGGGTTGCAATGACTTCACGGGCGAATTCGGCCAAGGTCTCGTAGCGAGCATCCGGCAGTTCGCCACGGGCCCGCAGGGCTTCGACCACTTCGGCAGGCAGCTTGGCCTTGTTCAGGGCCACGGCGGTATGGCCAGCGACGCAGAAGTCGCAACCGTGTTGGGTGGCGGCGATCAGTTGCACCACTTCACGCTCGGCCAGGGTCAGCTCCGCCTTGCCATTGAGCGCCGAGACGGTGACGTAGGTTTCCAGTGCCGCCGGGGCATTGGCCAGCACGCCGAGCAGGTTGGGAATGAAGCCTGAATTTTTCTGGGCGTTTTCGAGGAATGGACGGGCCGCTTCCGGGGCGCTCTGCAGAGTGTGTAGAGTAATGCGCGAGGTCATGGAGTGGTCTCCCTTTGATGTGTGTCCCTACAGTCTGTTGGTTATAAGAATTACCCTCCATATTCATCAGTCGCCTTTCCTTGCTCCTGAGTCTTTGCATTAGATGATTTCATCCAGCCCTCTTGTCGATTGGTTATTAGAGAGCGTCGAACTCGACGCCAGCCTGTTTCATGTCGGCCGCTACTGCGGCGGCTGGCATGCCAGCACCCAGGGCATGGGCCGCGCCAGCTTTCACCTGGTTGTGCAGGGGCATTGCTGGCTGCACATCGATGGCCAGGCCGGGGCCGTGCGGCTGGCGGCCGGCGATGCCGTGTTCCTGTTGCGCGACCAGGGCTACCGGCTGTCCAGCGACCAGGACCCGATTGCCGCCTGCGCCCAGCCACGCCGGCAAATGCAGGCGCTGGATGCGACGGCGAGCGATGGTGTGGGCCTGGTATGCGGGTTCTTCGACTTCCGCGCGGGGTTGTCAGCGCTGATCGTAGAGGGGCTGGCCGACTGGATCGTGATGCGCGCCGACGAGCCGGCCGGGCAGGCGGCGCGGGCGTTGTTCGGGCTGATCCTTGAGGAGTGCCAGCGCACGCCCTCGCAAACGCTGCTGGAGCGCCTGACTCACTTGCTGTTCCTGTATGTGCTGCGCCAGCAGGTGCACACCGGGCAGTCGCTGGGCGGCTTGGTCGCTCTCGCCCGCCAACCGGCGTTTGCCGGGTTGCTGGAGCAACTGATCGAACAGCCAGGGCAGGCCTGGACACTGGAAAGCATGGCGGCCTGCACTGGGCTGTCGCGCTCGGCATTCTTCAAGCGCTTCAATGAGCTGGCCGGGCAGTCGCCGGGGCAGGTGCTATTGGCGCTGCGCATGCGCCATGCCTGCCGCTTGCTGCAGGCGGGCAATACCGTGGAGCAGGTGGGCGCGCAGGCCGGCTATCAGTCGGTGGCGGCGTTTACCCGCGCCTTTGCCAAGGCCATGGGGGTGCAGCCGGGGGCCTATCGTCGCCAACATGAACGGCGTTGACCTGTAGCGGCCCTTTCGCGGGCAAATTGGATCGCCGCACCGCCGCTCCCATAGGTTCGCCACAGATTTCGATACTTGTGCAATGCCTGTGGGAGCGGCGGTGCGGCGATCCGATTTACCCGCGAAGAGGCCACTGCAGGCGATAGTTTCAGACCTGGCTGACCGGAATGTCCCCTGCCCCTTTGCCATCACGCCGCTCGCTCATCCAGTCGTTGACCTGCTGCCCGAACTCGGCCGGTGCCTTGCGCCCGAAACGCCGCGCCAGGTCGAGAATGGTCTGCTGCGCCAATGCTTCCTCCATGCGCTTCTGCGCCCCCAGCATCACCGCGTGAATCGCGCAGGTACCCTCGGTCGCCCAACCTGGCGCTGAACCTTCGAACAAGGTGCAACGCTCGCGGATCTCGCGGCAATCGAAGATCTTCTTCGGCCCGTCGATGGCGTTGACGATATCCAGCACGGTGATTTCGTCCGACGGCCGCGCCAGGCGAAAACCGCCGCGCACGCCTTCCGTGGCCACCACCAGCCTGGCCCGGGCGAGCTTGGTGAAAACCTTGGCCAGGTATTCCTGCGGCACGCCCTGCAGCTCCGCCAGGTCGCGCACGCTGGAATCACGGGTATCACCTCGCTCATCCACGAGGTACAGCAGGCAATGGATGCCATATTCGACGCCAGCACTGTAAAGCGACATACGCAGATCTCCGACCAACATTGTCGCAAATAGTACGCCTATCGACGAAGCTGCGCAAAGACGGTTGGCATTCTTCGTCGCCATTCATCGCTCAGACTTCACCCCTGCAAGCCATCAAGAACAGGCATTAGCCCGGTTTCGACCGCGCGTCGCGAGCTGCCCCGTCGCAAAAAAAGCTTGCCGCTTTAAACTACGATCAATACAGTCGTAGTTATTCGAGCGGCACAGCCAACGCTCTCGAAGCCCTCTTCAACCTTGCGGAGCACTTTCATGAAATCGAACATCCTGATCATCGGTGCCGGCTTTGCCGGTGTGTGGAGCGCCCTGAGTGCCGCCCGCCTGCTCGACCAGGCCCAGCGCGACGACCTGAGCATCAGCGTGCTCGCCCCGCAACCGGAACTGCGCATCCGCCCGCGGTTCTACGAAGCCGACGTGCACAACCTGAAGGCACCGGTAGGTGAACTGTTCGATGCGGTCGGCGTGCGCTTCATTGCCGGTAATGCCCAAGCCATCGATGCCGAGGGCCACAGCGTCCGCTACACCGACGCCAACGGCGAAGCCCGGCAGATCGGCTACGACCGGCTGATCCTCGCTGCCGGCAGCCAGGTGGCACGCCCTGCCATTCCGGGCCTGGCCGAACATGCCTTCGATGTCGACCAGATGGAGTCGGCCGTGAAGCTCGAGCAGCACCTGGTCGCCTTGGCTACCCGGCCCGCCTCGCCGGCACGCAATACCGTGGTGGTCTGCGGGGGTGGCTTCACCGGTATTGAAACCGCCACTGAAATCCCGGTCCGGCTGCGTGCCATCCTTGGCAGCGACGCAGCGATACGGGTGCTGGTGATCGATCGCGGCACCCACGTCGGCGCGGCACTGGGCGCAGGTATCACGCCGTCGATCGTCGCAGCCAGTCAACAGGCTGGTGCCCAATGGCTGACCGGCACTTCGGTTGTGGCGGTGGATGCCGGTGGCGTGACCTTGAACAACGGCGAGTACATCGCCAGCAAGACCGTGATCTGGACCGCTGGGGTCAAGGCAAGCCCGCTGACTGCGCAGGTGGAAGGCGAGCGCGACCACTTCGGCCGCCTCAAGGTCGACGATCACCTCAACGTCATCGGCCAGGAGCACATCTACGCCAGTGGCGACACCGCTTGGGCCGCCGTCGACGAAGTGGGCAACCACGCCCTGATGACCTGCCAGCACGCCATCCCCATGGGCCGCCACGCGGGCAACAACGCCATGGCTGACCTGCTCGGCGTGGCGCCGGTGGTATACCGCCAGCCCAAGTACGTGACCTGCCTCGATCTGGGCGAATGGGGCGCGGCTTACAGCGAAGGCTGGGAGCGCGAACTTAAGCTGGAGGGCCAGGAAGGCAAGAACCTGAAGCGCCAGATCAACTCGGTGTGGATCTACCCGCCGGCCGCCGATCGGGCACTGGCGCTGGCTGCGGCTGACCCCATGATCGCGATCGTTTAAGCGCAAAATCCTGACAAGTCCGTCAGAAATTGACGGATTTGTCGGAACTTGTCGTTACATTGAATGACTGGTCAATATTGATGGCCATATGGCATCATTCAAATAAAAAACAGATTCAAGAGGGTGAGGCACACACTTAAATCCGCAGCGCATCGAGAGCCTGGCGCCATCCCCGGTGACCCGGCTACACGTCCATGCTCTTGACGCCTGCACGCCAACGTCAAGGAGCATTCCATGCAGTTACGGAATATGAAGATCGGCACCCGCGCTACCAGCGTATTTGCCCTTTTGGGGGCACTGGTCCTGGCCATGGGCCTTATTACACTCTATGAAACCCGGCAGATGGACACTGCCACGGACGAAATCCGTGTCACCTGGATGCCCGCCGTGGTCGCCCTCGGCGACATCAGCACCGACCTCGGCCGCGCCCGCGCCATCACCCTGCGCGCAGCGCTAGATGACAACCCCGCCGAACGCGCCCGCAACATCGACCTGGCCAATGGCATCAACGAGCGGCTCAAAGGTAGCCTCAAAGATTACGAGGACACCATCATCGCCGCCGATGACCGCGCCCTGTTCAACGCCTTCAATTCAGCCCACCAGCAATACCTCGACCTGCAGAACCGCGTGCTGCAGGCCATCGCCGCCGGCCGCATGGATGAGGCCAAGCAACAGATCAGTGGCCCTCTCACCCAGTACGCCGACACCATGATGAAAGCCATGACCGCGTTGATCGCCTACAACGGCAAAGGCGCCGAGGACGCTTCGCAGCGCAGCAGCGATGTGGCCGACGAAGCCTTGACCGCGATCATCGCTTCGCTGGTGATCATCATGCTCGCCCTGGCCGCCATCGCCACCCTGCTCACCCGCAGCATCGTGGTGCCCCTGGCCGATGCCGTGGCCGTGGCCGAGCGCGTCGCCACCGGTGACCTGACCCAAGACATCCGCGTACTTGGCCATGACGAGCCAGCCCTGCTGCTGCGCGCCCTGAGCCGCATGCAAGGCAACCTGCGCGACACCATCCGCAAGATCGCCGCCTCCTCCGACCAACTGGCCTCGGCCTCGGAAGAGCTGCACACCGTCACCGAAGACACCAGCCGCGGCCTGCACCAGCAGAGCGCAGAAATCGACCAGGCTGCGACTGCCGTCAACCAGATGACCGCCGCCGTGGAAGAAGTGGCAAACAACGCCGTGAGCACGGCCGACGCCTCCAAAGGTGCCGACCAGACCACCCGCGATGGCCGTGACCAGGTCAACCAGGCGTTGGCCTCCATTCAGCATCTGGTCAATGACGTGACCGGCACCTCCAGCGAGATCGAACAGCTGGCCAGCAACGCCAACGAGATCAGCCGGGTGCTGGATGTGATCGGCGCGATTGCCGGGCAGACCAACCTGCTGGCGCTCAACGCGGCGATCGAAGCCGCTCGTGCGGGTGAGGCGGGCCGCGGCTTTGCCGTGGTGGCCGATGAGGTGCGTGCCCTCGCCCACCGTACCCAGCAGTCGACGGCAGAGATCGAGCAGATGATCGCCGGGATCCAGAACGGCACCGAACGGGCAGTGTCGGCGATGCACAGCAGCCGGGGCCGGGCCAACGGCACGCTGGAAGTGGCGCAAGGTGCAGGAGAGGCGCTTGAGGTAATTGCCGAGGCGATCGCTTCGATCAACCAGCGCAATCTGGTGATCGCCAGCGCCTCTGAGGAACAGGCGCAGGTGGCGCGGGAAGTGGATCGCAACCTGGTGAACATTCGCGACCTGGCGATGCAGACATCGGCGGGGGCGAATCAGACCAGTGCGGCGGCGCAGGACCTTTCGCGCCTGGCGGTAGATTTGAACGGCATGGTTGCGCAGTTCAAGGTCTGATCTGAAATAGCCGGGGCTGCTTTGCAGCCCTTTCGCGACACGAGGCCTCTCCTACAGGTGTTTGCGTTTCCCTGTAGGAGCGGCCTCGTGTCGCGAAAGGGCCGCAAAGCGGCCCCTGTTATAGCAACACCAATCTATCAGTCGTTGACACTTACAACGCGCCCTGCCTTCTCGGCGGCCTTGCCGCGAGTCGCCAGGCAGTAGTAAAGCGGCACCGTCACAATCAGACCGAACAGCCAAGAAAGGTCAGCCCCTTCGACAATGTTCGAATACGGCCCCACATACAGCGATGTGTTGGCAAACGGCAGCTGCACCAGGATCCCGCAGGCATAGGCAATGATCGCGTGGTGGTTGAAGCGGCCATAGATGCCGCCGTCAGCTCGGAAGATCGAAGCAATGTCGTACTGGCCCTTCTTGATCAGGTAGAAGTCGATCAGGTTGATCGATGCCCACGGCACCAGCACCAGCAGCAGCGCCAGGATCAGGCCGATGAACTGGCCGATGAAGCCCGCCGAGGCGTTCAACGCCACCATCGAGCAGCCCACCAGAATCACCGATGCCAGGATTACCCGCAGCTTGATGCTCGGTGTCCACTGGGCAATGAAGGTCTGGATCGCGGTGACGATCGACAGCACCGCGCCATACAGGTTGAGGGCGTTGTGACTGATGATGTTGAGCAGGAACAGCACCATCAGGATCGGGCCCAGCCAGCCCGTGGCCTGCTTGACCGCATCCATCGCATCGGTGCCTTCCGGCACGCACAGCACCGCGATCGTACCGAAGCTGAAGCACAGGATGGTGCCAAGGGTAGCGCCGAAGTAGGTCGCCCAGAACGGCTTGGCGATGCCCACTTCACGCGGCAGGTAGCGCGAGTAGTCGGAGGTGTACGGCGAGAAGCTGATCTGCCAGATGATGCCCAGCGACACCGTGGCGATGAAGCCCGAAAGGTTGAACGCGCCACGGCTGAAGAAGTCGGCCGGCAGCTCTTGGACGAACATCATGATGAAACCGGCCAGCAGTGCCGAACCCATCACCCAGGTGCCGATACGGTTGAGGATATGGATGAAGCGGTAGCCGATCACGCCGATGGCCGTCGCACTCAGCGCACCGATGACGATCGCGCCCGGCATCGGCACGCTCGGGGCGATGCCATGGATGGTCTTGCCTGCCAGGACAATGTTGGAGATGAAAAAGCCGACATAGATCAGCGCAGTGAAGAACACGATCAGCAGCGCGCCGTAACGGCCGAACTGGCCACGGCTCTGGACCATCTGCGGAATGCCCAGCTGCGGTCCCTGCGCAGAGGCCAGGGCGATGAACACGCCCCCGATGAGATGACCCAGCACGATTGCGACAAGCCCCCACAGCAGGTTCAGGTGGAACACCTGGACCACCATGGCGCCAGTGACGATTGGCAGTGGCGCGATGTTGGTACTGAACCAGAGGGTGAACAGGTCGCGCGCCTTCCCGTGGCGCTCGGCAGGTGGAACGTAATCGACCGTGTGATTCTCGACAAACTGGTGTTGCGATGACGGTTGGGACATAGGATTCAGCTCGAAAGGTCATTTTTATCTTTGTAAGGAAACCGCATCTAGGCGGCCTCTCAGCTGCGGACCATATTATGGTATTCCAAACTTTTGACAACACTGATCCGTAGTAAAAAACGCCCGCTGATCTGCTTGCCGAACCCCTGCGACAAACCGCCCCACCACTCAAAGCCACGGTTCACGTGGCCTTGAGCCGTTCATCGCGCAATAGCCGGGCTTGAAAATTCCGCTTGCAAAATAGGTATTACGGTATACCATCAGACACATCAACGATAAAAACCGCGGACCACCGCAGCCGTTTAGAGGTACACCAGATGATCGACGCAACCCTCTACAAGAACGTCATGGGCTCCTTCCCGTCCGGCGTTACCGTCATCACCACCCTGGACGACGACGGCTCGGTCGTCGGCCTGACCGCCAGCGCCTTCTCCTCCCTGTCGATGGACCCGCCGCTGGTGCTGTTCTGCCCCAACTACACCTCCGACTCCTACCCGGTGCTGATCAAGCAGAAGCGCTTTGCCATTCACCTGCTCTCCGGTGAACAGCAGGCCGAAGCCTACGCGTTCGCCAAGAAAGGCAAGGACAAGGCCAGCGGCATCGAGTGGAGCCTGAGTGAGCTGGGCAACCCGATCCTGGCCGGCGCCACCGCCGTCATCGAGTGCGAACTGTGGCGCGAATATGAAGGTGGCGACCACGCCATCATGGTCGGCAAGGTACACAACCTGATCGTCCCCGAGGAAGCCCCCCGGCCGATGGTCTACTGCCGCGGCAAGATGGCCAGCCTGCCGGCCTTTGCCTGAAGCCTATTCTGAATCGAGACACCTGGCGCCAACCCTGCCTGGCGACAGACACTTTCAAGCGTTGAGGAATGCCCCATGAAATTTTCGTTGTTCGTGCACATGGAACGTTGGGATGAACAGGTCAGCCACCGCCAGCTGTTCGAAGACCTGACCGAACTGACCCTGATGGCCGAGCACGGCGGTTTCAGCACCGTGTGGATCGGCGAGCACCACGCCATGGAATACACCATCTCGCCAAGCCCGATGCCGCTGCTGGCCTACCTGGCCGCGCGCACCGAAAAGATCCGCCTGGGCGCCGGCACCATCATCGCGCCGTTCTGGAACCCGATCCGCGTCGCCGGCGAATGCGCCCTGCTCGACGTGATCAGCAACGGCCGCATGGAAGTGGGCCTGGCCCGTGGCGCCTACCAGTTCGAGTTCGACCGCATGGCAGGTGGCATGCCGGCCACCGACGGCGGCAAGGCCCTGCGCGAAATGGTCCCGGTGGTGCGCAAGCTGTGGGAAGGCGACTACGCCCATGACGGCGAAGTCTATAAGTTCCCCACCTCCACCAGTGTGCCAAAGCCGTTCAACGCCACCCCGCCGATGTGGATCGCCGCCCGCGACCCGGACTCGCACAACTTCGCCGTGGCCAACGGCTGCAACGTCATGGTCACCCCGCTGATGAAAGGCGACGAGGAAGTGCTGGACCTGAAGAACAAGTTCCAGGCCGCCCTGGACAACAACCCGGACGTGCCGCGCCCGCAACTGATGGTGCTGCGCCACACCCACGTGCATAGCCCGTCGGAGCCGGAAGGCTGGAAAATCGGCGCACAGGCCATCTCGCGCTTCTACCGCACCTTCGATGCCTGGTTCGGCAACAAGACCATCCCGGTCAACGGCTTCCTCGAGCCGAGCCCTGAGTCCAAGTTCGCCGAAGTACCGGCGTTCCAGCTGGAGAACATCCGCAAGAACACCATGATCGGCACGCCGGAAGAGATCATCGCCCGCATCAAGTACTACCAGGAGCTCGGTGTCGACGAGTTCAGCTTCTGGTGCGACAACAGCCTGCCCCACGCCGAGAAGAAGAAGTCGCTCGAGCTGTTCATCAAGGAAGTGGTGCCAGCGTTCGCCTGAATTCCCATTGCCTGAGACATTGCGGGACGCGCCCGCTCCCGTGGGCCCTTGCGGCCCGCGTGAGCGGGCTTTTTTTTGCGAGTGTACGCCTTTAGGTCTGTAGGGGTTTCGATATCGCGCGCCGCCCGCGCGGCGCGTCGCGGATGAATCCGCTCCTACATCTGTTGCAACGTGGCCATGCCTGTGAGGCCATGGCTGTCAGCCTTGTTTGTAGGGCTCAAGTCATGCGCCGGGGCTGGCAACCATGGCGTAACAGGTTTGGGACGTTGCAACAAAATGTAGGAGCGGATTCATCCGCGAGCGGCGCTCGGTCTCACAGGCGCCACAAACCCCAAGGCACGCCACCACCTTTCGTCCCCGCGGCAATAGAAATTTCCAGACACCTCTTGCACAACAAATATTATGGTATACCATCAGACAACAAGAGCTGATAACCCTCACCAGGAGCCACCCATGAGTTTCGAAATCCGCAAGATCGTCACCTACTCCGAAGAGACCCGCATCGAAGGCGGCAAGGCCACCGACAAGCCGGTGACCATGGTCGGCCTGGCCGTGGTGATCAAGAACCCATGGGCCGGTCGCGGTTTCGTTGAAGATCTGAAGCCGGAAATCCGCGCCAACTGCTCGGAGCTCGGTGCCCTGATGGTCGAGCGCCTGACCGCTGCCATCGGCGGTGCCGACAAGATCGAAGCCTACGGCAAGGCCGCTGTGGTCGGCGCCGATGGCGAGATCGAGCACGCCTCGGCGGTGATCCACACCTTGCGCTTCGGCAACCACTACCGCGAAGCGGTACAGGCCAAGAGCTACCTGAGCTTCACCAACAAGCGCGGCGGCCCAGGCACCTCGATCCAGATCCCGATGATGCAGAAGGACGACGAAGGCCTGCGTTCGCACTACATCACCCTGGAAATGCAGATCGAAGACGCCCCGCGCGCCGATGAAATCGTCGTGGTCCTGGGCGCAGCCGACGGTGGCCGCCTGCACCCGCGCATCGGCAACCGCTACATCGACCTGGAAGAACTGGCTGCCGAAAAAGCCAACGCTCAATAACAACAACCAAGACGGGCCGGGGCGCGGCGAGCTTACCCGCCGCGCCCGACCTTCAAGGAGCGCCCTCCATGATTCAGCCTGTCGCTGAACGTACACCTGCCGGCACCAGCTACCTGTCCGTCGGCCAGGGCCAACCCGTGGTGCTGATCCACGGCGTAGGCCTGAACAAGGAAATGTGGGGCGGTCAGATCGTTGGCCTGGCCAACGACTACCGCGTCATCGCCTACGACATGCTCGGCCACGGCCAGAGCGCACTGCCCGCCGCCGACACCGGCCTGGAAGGCTACGCCGCCCAGCTCGCCGAACTGCTCGACCACCTGCAGCTTCAACAAGCCATCGTGATCGGCTTTTCCATGGGTGGCCTGGTCGCCCGCGCCTTTGCCCTCAACTACCCGCAGCGCCTGGCTGCCCTGGTAGTGCTCAACAGCGTGTTCAACCGCACCCCCGAGCAGAGTGCCGGCGTCATCGCCCGCGCCGCCCAGGCTGCGCAGCTCGGCCCCGACGCCAACGTCGACGCCGCGCTCGACCGCTGGTTCAGCCGTGAATACAAGGCTGCCAACCCGGCGCAGGTCGCCGCCATTCGCCAAGTGCTGGCCAACAACGACCCGCAGGGTTACCACACCACTTACTCGCTGTTCGCCACCCAGGACATGTACCGCGCAGGCGACCTGGGCAGCATCCAGGTGCCGACGCTGATCGCCACCGGCGAACTCGACTCGGGCTCCACCCCGGCCATGACCCGCCAGCTCGCTGCCAGCATCCCTGGTGCGCAAAGCGTGGTCCTGGCCGAGCAACGGCATATGATGCCTGTGGAAGCACCGCGTGAAGTCAACAAGATGCTCCTGGACTTCCTCGCCCAAGCCCGCACCCTCACCGAATCCGCCAAGGGGATTGTTGCATGACCCTCGTTCGTTTCCAGATGTGCATCGACGGCCAATGGCTCGATGCCCAGAGCGGCAAGACCTTCGACAGCCTCAACCCGGCCACAGCCCAAGCCTGGGCGCAACTGCCCGACGCCGATGAAGCCGATGTCGAGCTGGCCGTACAGGCCGCCCAGCGTGCCTTCGACAGCAAGGCGTGGCGCAGCATCACCGCCACCGCGCGTGGCAAGCTGCTGCGTCGCCTGGGTGACCTGATCGCCGAGAACAAGGAACACCTGGCCCAGCTGGAAAGCCGTGACAACGGCAAGCTGATCCGCGAAACCCGCGGCCAGGTCGGTTACCTGCCGGAGTTCTTCCACTACACCGCAGGCCTGGCCGACAAGCTCGAAGGCGGCACCCTGCCGCTGGACAAGCCGGACCTGTTCGCCTACACCGTGCACGAACCCATCGGCGTGGTGGCCGGGATCATCCCGTGGAACAGCCCGCTGTACCTGACCGCGATCAAGCTGGCCCCGGCGCTGGCCGCCGGCAACACCATCGTGCTCAAACCGTCCGAGCACGCCTCGGCGACCATCCTCGAGCTGGCCCGCCTGGCCCTGGAAGCCGGCTTCCCGGCCGGTGTGGTCAACGTGGTCACCGGCTACGGCCCAAGCACCGGCGCGGCGCTGACCCGCCACCCGCTGGTACGCAAGATCGCCTTCACCGGCGGCGCCGCCACTGCTCGCCACGTGGTGCGCAGCAGTGCCGAGAACTTCGCCAAGCTGTCGCTGGAGCTGGGCGGCAAGTCGCCGAACATCATCTTCGCCGACGCCGACCTGGACAGCGCCATCAACGGCGCCGTGGCCGGCATCTATGCCGCCTCCGGACAGAGCTGCGTGGCCGGCTCGCGCCTGCTGGTGCAGGACGAGATCTTCGACGAGTTCGTCGAGCGCCTGATTGCCCGCGCCAAGCGCATTCGCATCGGCAACCCGCAGGACGATGCCAGCGAAATGGGCCCGATGGCCACCGCCCAGCAACTGGCCGTGGTCGAAGGCCTGGTGGCTGCGGCCAAGGCCGAAGGCGCCAAGCTGCACATGGGCGGCAAGCGTGCCGAAGTCGAAGGTGAAGGCTGGTTCTACGAGCCGACCCTGTTCGAGTGCGACAGCAACTCGATGACCATCATGCAGGAAGAGGTGTTCGGCCCGGTCGCCGCCGTGATCCGCTTCAAGACCGAGGAAGAGGCCCTGGCCATCGCCAACGACTCGCAGTTCGGCCTTGCCGCCGGCATCTGGACCCGTGACCTGGGCCGCGCCCACCGCCTGGCCCGCGACGTGCGTTCGGGGATCATCTGGGTCAACACCTACCGCGCCGTGTCGGCCATGGCGCCGATCGGCGGCTTCAAGAACAGCGGCTACGGCCGCGAGAGCGGCATCGATTCGGTGCTGGCCTATACCGAGCTGAAGACCGTGTGGATCAACCTGTCCACCGCGCCGATGCCCGACCCGTTTGTGATGCGCTAAGAGGTAGCACGAGATGATCGAACCAGGCATCTACAAAGACGTGATGGGCTCGTTCCCGTCCGGCGTCACCGTGGTCACCACCCTGGACGCCGACGGCGGCATCGTCGGCATCACCGCCAGCGCGTTCAGCGCGCTGTCGATCGACCCGGCGCTGGTGCTGTTCTGCCCCAACTACGCTTCGGACACCTACCCGATCCTGCGGGACAGCAAGCAGTTCGCGATCCACCTGCTGTCTGCCGACCAGACCGCCGAGGCCTATGCCTTTGCCGGCAAGGGCAAGGACAAGGCCAAAGGGGTCGAGTGGCAACTGAGCGCGCTGGGCAACCCGCTGCTGACCAAGGCCACGGCGATCATCGAGTGCGAACTGTGGCGCGAATACGACGGCGGTGACCACGCGATCATTGTCGGCGCGGTGAAGAACCTGGTGCTGCCGGCCGAGCCGGTAACACCAATGGTCTACCACAAGGGCAAGTTGGGCGCCCTGCCGCCCCTGGGCTGACCTTTAAGGTTTTGGGCCTTTCGCGACACAAGGCCGCTCCTACAGGAGATTGCGGTCCTTTGTAGGAGCGGCCTTGTGTCGCGAAAGGGCTGCAAAGCAGCCCCAAGATATCAGCCCCTCTTTTCAGGGGCCGCGCCCACCCTCTCACCCTCGGTTGCGGCCCCTTTTTTCATTCGGAGTACTGCGCATGAGCAACGAAAAGTACGACAAAGGCCTGCAGATCCGCACCCAGGTGCTGGGCGAGGAATACGTCAACCGCTCGATCCAGAATGCCGACGAGTTCACCAAGCCGCTGCAAGAGCTGGTCACCGAGTATTGCTGGGGCCACGTCTGGGGCCGCGAAGGCCTCTCGCTGAAAGAGCGCAGCATGATAAACTTGGCCATGATTTCCGCGCTCAACCGGCCCCACGAGCTCAAGCTGCATATTCGCGGCGCATTGCGTAATGGCCTGAGCCGTGAACAGATTCGCGAGATCCTGCTCCAGGTCGGCATTTATTGCGGCGTGCCCGCGGCGGTGGACAGTTTCCGCCTGGCCCGTGAAGCGTTCGCTGAAGCCGATGCGGAGTCAACCCGTTAACAGCGGGCTGTCCGAACCCACGCAAGGAGCACCGATGGTTCGTGGTGCTATTGCGGTTGCGGCCGGGCAGCCTCATTCAGAGCGCACTTGATGAAACGCCAGCCCCTCGACGACAGCTTCAAGGTCAACCGCAACCCCGTTACCCTGCGCGAAATCGTGCTCGACAAGCTGCGCGGCGCGATCATGAACTTCCACCTGCTGCCGGGTGACCGCCTGGTCGAGCGCGACCTCTGCGACCGCCTCGGCGTCAGCCGTACCTCGGTGCGTGAGGCCCTGCGCCACCTGGAATCCGAAGGCCTGGTGGAATTCGCCGACGCCAAGGGGCCGCGCGTGGCCATCATCACACTGGAAGACGCCCGCGATATCTACGAGCTGCGTTGCGTGCTCGAAGGCCTGATCGTGCAGTTGTTCACTCTCAACGCGAAGGCCAAGGACATCCGTGCACTGGAGCGCGCCCTCGAGGTCAACCGCGAAGCCCTGGAAGAAGGCGAGCTGCAGCAGGTGCTGGACTCGGTGCAAGGCTTCTACGACGTGCTCCTGGAAGGCTCCGGCAACCAGGTCGCAGCGCAGCAGCTGCGCCAGTTGCAGGCACGCATCAGCTACCTGCGCGCCACCTCGGTATCGCAAGAAAACCGCCGCGGTGCCAGCAACCGTGAGATGGAAAAGATCGTCGAGGCGATCAAGGGCGGCGACCCGCTTGTGGCTCACCAGGCCTCGGTCGACCACGTACGCGCCGCCGCCAAGGTAGCCTTGGACTACCTGCGCCAGAAACAGGACGACAACACCAAGGTGCGCGACATGGTCGAACCCTTGGCCCTGAAGGACCCACGTATATAAGACCCTTATAGGCCGCTGACATGCCCAACGCCCCGCGCTACTGCCCGCATTGCACCACGGAACTGGCCCGGGGCGTTCCCACAGGCGACACCCACGAGCGCCTGCACTGCACCGGCTGCGGTTACATTCATTACATCAACCCAAAGATCATCGCCGGCTGCATCATCGAGCGCGATGGCAAGTACCTGTTGTGCCAGCGCGCCATCCCCCCGCGCCCCGGCACCTGGACCTTGCCGGCAGGGTTCATGGAAGCCGGCGAGACCACCGAGCAGGCGGCGCTGCGCGAGGTGTGGGAAGAAAGCGGCGTGCGCGCCGACATCGTCTCGCCCTACTCGATCTTCAGCGTGCCGAAAATCAGCGAGGTGTACATCATCTTCCGCGCCATCGCCACCGAAGAGACCGGGCAGTACGGGCCGGAAACGCTGGCGTACAAATTCTTCGCGCCGCACGAGATACCCTGGGATGAAATCTATTACCCGGCGATCCGGCAGATTCTCGAGCGCTACATCCTCGAGCGCCAGGCCGGGGTGTATGGCATCTATATGGGTAACGACGACACAGGCAAGGTGCACTTCATGCGCTGACCTGCACTGGCCCCGACGTGCCCGCGAAAAGGCCAGCGCAAGCGAGCATAAAACCCTCGCCAACCGTCTATTCTCGGTGCACCCTAAAGGCCTTATGCAAGAGGACCGGCAGCGTACATGGCAAAATGGCTAGACGGCGGCGGGCAGATGGCCGAGCGCATCCGCAACCATGACTGGGCAGCTACCCCCCTGGGCCCGCTTGATCAATGGCCCGACGCCCTGAAAACCACGGTGGCCCTGTGCCTGGCCTCGCGCTTCCCGCAGGCCATACTCTGGGGCCCGGCCCTGCTCACCCTGTACAACGACGCGTTCATCCCGATCCTTGGGCAAAAGCCCTTGGCCCTGGGCAAACCCTTCAGCGAAGTGTGGCAGGAAGCCTGGGCCGACATCGGCATGATGGCCGACCGCGCCATGGCCGGCGAGGCCGTGTACATCGAAGACTTCCCGCTGACAATCAACCGCAACGGTGGCCCCGAGCGTGCCTACTTCACCTTCTGCTACAGCCCCATTCGCGGCCATGATGGCGAGGTATTGGGCATGCTCGACACGGTCACCGAAACCACCTCAAGCGTGGTCACCAACCAGCGCCTGAACTTTCTCGACAACCTCGGCCGCGCCGTGACCGAAGCCACCGATCCGGACCAGATCCTGGCCATCACCACGGGCATGCTGGTCGAGCATCTTGGCCTGTCGAGCTGCGCCTATGCGGTGATGGCGCCTGACCAGGACGGCTTCACCATCTGCGGCGATGCGGTGGCGCCCGGCTCTCCCCGCCTGGTCGGCCAGTATCACCTGCATGACTTCGGCCGGCTGGCGGTCAGCCGGCTACGCAGCGGCCTGCCCCTGGTAATCAATGACAACCTGCGCGAACTGGCCGCTGACGAGGCGGCGACATTTCAGGCCATAGGCATCACTGCCACCATCTGCATGCCGCTGATCAAAGGCGGCAGGCTGACCGCGCTGATGGCCATCCACGATCGTGTGCCACGGGTGTGGACTGACTATGAACAAGCGCTGATCAGCGAAGTGACCGAACGTTGCTGGGCGCATATCCAGCGGGTTCAGGCCAATGCCGAAGTGCGCGAGGCGATGGCGGCGCTGGAGGCACTCAACGCCACCCTGGAACACCGGGTCGAAGAGCGCACCACCCAGCTGCTGCATACCGAAGCTGTGCTGCGCCAGACCCAGAAGCTCGAAGCCATCGGCCAGTTGACCGGCGGTGTGGCCCACGACTTCAACAACCTGCTGACCATCATCCGCTCGTCGCTGCACTTCCTGCAGCGCCCCAACCTCGATGGCGAGCGGCGCGAGCGCTACCTCAAGACCATGGCCGACTCGGTCGACCGTGGCGCCAAGCTCACCGGCCAACTGCTCGCCTTCGCCCGGCGCCAGGCCCTCAGCCCGCAGGTGTTCGAAGCCGGGCCACGGCTGGAGGCAATGGCCGACATGTTCGATACCGCCACGGGGGCGCGGGTCCAGGTGAAGCTGCAACTGCCCCAAGCACCTTGCCATATCCGCGCCGACCTCAGCCAACTGGAAACAGCAGTGATCAACCTGATGCTCAACGGCCGCGATGCCATGGCCGGTGAAGGTACGCTGCGGCTACGCTTGCTGGCCGACCAGCACATGCCCGAGCAGCCCGGGGTGTTTGCCGCAATCTCGGTGACCGACAGCGGTGTCGGCATCGCCCCCGAGCTGCTGGAACGCATCTTCGACCCGTTCTTCACCACCAAGGCGCCTGGCGAGGGTACCGGGCTGGGCCTGTCCCAGGTGTTCGGTTTCGCCAAGCAGTCCGGGGGCGACGTCAAGGTCAGCAGCATACAGGGCCAGGGCACCAGCTTTACCCTGTACCTGCCGCAAGCGCCCGCGCCGGCCGCGCAGCTGCCGGGCGACGCAGATAGCGGCACGCAGGTCCAACCGGTGGGCGAGCGGCGGCGCATCCTGGTGGTTGAGGACAACCCCGATGTCGGCAACTTTACCGCGCAGATTCTCCATGACCATGGCTACCACATCAGCTGGGCCTGCTCGGCCGAAGAGGCACTGGCCCAGCTGAACGGGCCGAATGGCAATTTCGACGCGGTGTTTTCCGACGTGGTCATGCCAGGGATAGGGGGGCTGGCCCTGGCCAGGGAGTTGCGCAAGCAGCGCCCGCAGCTGCCGGTGATATTGACCTCGGGCTACAGCGAGGCGATCGCCGAGGGCGGGCACCAGGGTTTTGCCTTCCTGGCCAAGCCCTATTCTGCGGAGCAGGTGTGCCAGATGCTTGGCAAAGTGCTCGACGCTTGATTGCAGCTTTGCACCCCGGCGATCAGCGCGAGCGGGCTAACAACCTGGCCACACTTTGCGCCAGCTCCGCCTGCCGGTAAGGCTTGCGCAGCACCTCGAAGCCCTTGAGCTCCCGCGGCGTGAGGTTGGCGTAGCCGGTGATGATCAGCACCGGCAGATCCGCCTGCCGCTCGCGCAATTGCTGGGCAAGACGCACACCGGTCATCTCGGCCATGACATGGTCGGTGACCAGCACATCCGGCAGCCAGCCCTTGTCCAGCAGATGCAAGGCCGCCGCCGCATTGCCAGCCTCGGTTACGTCATAACCCAAGTCGCGCAGCTGGGCGGCGGTGGCATGGCGCACGATCTCCTCGTCATCCACCAGCAGTACCCGGCACGGCCGATCGGCCTGCGGCGCCTCGGGCAACTCAATGTCCCTGCAGGGTGCCGCCACATCACTGAGCGGCAACCAAAGGGTTGCCGTGGTGCCCTGCCCCGGCTGCGACTCGATGGCAAAGCTGCCGCCCGACTGCAACGCCAGGCCCTGGACCATCGGCAGACCCAGCCCGGTGCCCTTGCCCACGCCCTTGGTCGAATAGAACGGCTCGATGCAGCGGCGCAGTTGCTCTTCAGTCATGCCGCAGCCATTGTCACGGACCTGCAGCCAGATCTGGCGCGCCGCGCTCACACTGTCCGCCTTGGGCGGGCCGGCGCTGTCGAGCCCGGCAGTGATATTCAGCATGCCGCCGTCGGGCATGGCATCACGGGCATTGACCACCAGGTTGAGCACCGCCAGCTCCAGTTGGTGAGGGTCGGCCACCACTGCGGGCAGTGCCGGGTCTATCTGCACCTGCACCTCGATGGTCGGCCCCAGCGAGCGGGCCATCAGCTCGCGCATGTCGGCCACCAAGGCCGCCAGCGACAAGGGCTGCGGCTTGAGGGTCTGGCGCCGGGCGAAACTGAGCAGGCGCGCCACCAGGCTGCGCGCCCGTTCGGCCGCCTGCAGGCCGCCCTCGATCAGGCGCGGGGCGCGCTCCGATTGCGGGTTACGGCGCAGCAGCTCGAACGAGGCGATGATGGGCGTCAGCATGTTGTTGAGGTCGTGGGCGATGCCGCCGGTCAGTTGCCCGATCATCTCCAGCTTGTGCGCCTCGTGCAGCTGCAGCATGGCGGCCTCGCGCTCGGCAAGCGCCGCCGCGACGCGGTCCTCAAGGCTTTCGTTGAGCAGGTGCAAGGCCCGTTCGGCGCGGGCGTGGGAGATTGCGGCCCAGGTTTGCTTGGCGGTTTCCTCGATCAACTGGCATTCGCCCTCGAAACACTGGCGAGGGGTATGGAAATGCACGCCCAGCATCGCTTCGAGGCGCCCGGCACGCAGCACGGGAACGTGCAGCGTGGCACACAAGCCATCGAGCTGGGCCTCATAGGCCTGCTGCACCACCTTGCCCGCAGCCAGCTGCTCACGCAACGACGCTCCGACGCTGGCGTAGTCATGCTGACCGACCCTCGAAGGCAGGCCGTCGACCCACTCCTGGGCCACCCGAAAACCATTGCCATCGCCCTGATCTTCGCCGAAAAAGACACGAGAAGCGCCCAGTTCCTGGGCCAGGCGCTGCACTGCGTAGGCCTCGATGCGCTCCGCCTCGCCCAGCCCCGGCAAGGTTCGGCCCAGTTCCAGCAAGAACGCCTGGCGCTGCTGGAAGCGCACCCGTTCGGTGGTATCGGCCACCAGGCACAACACACCGCCGACGCTGCCGTCGGCTTCGTGCACGGCGGAATAGGACACATCGAAATAGACGGTTTCGCCCAGGCCTCGACGCTCTATATAGAAGGGGCGGTCCTTGGCCCAGAAGGTCTGGCCAGTCTCGCGCACGCCGCGCAGCAGCGGCTCGAGGTCGTCCCACAATTCACTCCAGTGCTCCTGCGCTGGCCGCCCGAGGGCCTGCGGGTGCTTGGTGCCGATTGTCGGGGCGTAGGCATCGTTGTACAGGGCCACATAGGCATCGCCCCAGAACAGCACGAACTGCGCCTGAGCTGGCAGCAGCGTGGCCATCACCGCCTGCAGGTGCGGCGACCAGGTGTGTGGCGCGCCCAGTGGCGAGCTGCTCCAGTCCATCGACTGCAGCAGGCTGCCAATACTGCCGCCATTGAACAGGAAGCTCGGCGGCGCGGTCACGGTGTCCTTGTGGTGTTGCTGAAGCGATCTCATGTCTGGGAAGTCCCGGGCACATTTCCATCCATCTCTGGATAGGAGATCGGCAATCAGCAGTTCGTTCCGCAGGATTTGGCCGAACGATCAGTGGCGCTGCGTTCAGTGCAGTTGGCCGACAATCAACCCCAGCGCCACCGCAACCATGGCCGTCCCCGACACCCGCCCTACCCATCGAGCTGCACCGGGCCGGCTGCTCAGCACGGCCTTGGCGCCGTAGCCGACCAGCGAGTAGATCACCAGCGAACTGCACAGGTGCACCAGCCCCAGCAGCAGGATCTGCAGGGGCACCGGCCAGCTCGACTGCGGGTCGGTGAACTGCGGCAGCAAGGCCAGGAACAACAGGAACACTTTCGGGTTCAGCCCGCTTACGCAAAGGCCCTTGAGCGCCCAACGCGGCCCCGAATCGCCCACGTTGGCCTGCCCCGCCTCCGGCGCCGCCGGGCTCAGCAGCAGGTTGCCACCCAACCACAGCAGGTAGGCGCAACCGGCCAGGGTCAGCAGGGTCATCGCCAGCGGGTGACCGGCCAGCAGGCTGCCCACCCCTGCCGCCACCACCAGGGTGGCAAGAAAATGCCCCGACAACATGCCTGCCACGGCAGGCATCACCCAACGCCCGCGCATGCCCGCAGAAATGGCATAGGCCCAGTCGGCACCGGGGGTGATCACGAACAGCAACGACACGGCCCAGAACGCCGTCAGCACACTGATTGCCACTTGAGTCTTCCTTACACACAGTTTGGGTGGTGAAGAAAGCCTACGGATTCCGCCGGGGGATTTTCTTTCGTATATTTCCCCTATTGCCATTCATGTTGGAAGATTCTTCTAGATGGACAGAACAGACCGAAAGATCCTTGCCGAGCTACAAAAAGACGGTCGCCTCTCGGTGACTGAGCTGGCCGACCGTGTAGGGCTGAGTCTGTCGCCCTGCCATCGGCGCCTGAAGGCGCTGGAGGAGTCCGGTGCCATCCTTGGCTACCACGCGCGCCTGGCGCCAAGCGCGCTGGGGCTGAACTTCGCTGCGCTGGTGTTCGTGACCCTGCGCGAGGTGACCCGCCAGCCCGTGGCGGATTTCGAGGCGGCGTTGGCGGCGATACCGCAGATCGTCGAGGCCCAGCGCTTGTTCGGCGACCCGGATTATCTGCTGCATGTGGTGGCCAAGGACTTGCCGGCATTTCAGAAGCTGTATGACGAGCAGCTGACCAGCATTCCCAATGTAAAGCGCCTGAGCTCGACCCTGGTGATGAAAGAAGTGATTCAGGACCGGTTGTTGCCGATGTAGCTGTATTGCCTGTACGGGCCCTTTCGCGGGTAAACCCGCTCCCACAGGTTCACCGCAGATATTGAAAATTGTGCTGTACCTGTGGGAGCGGGTTTACCCGCGAAAGGGCCAGCACAGCCAACAAATTTGCCTTGCCCTGTTAATGCACACTGTGCACCACCAAAGCTCACCCTCCGCCGCTCACACAACGCCTACCCCCTCTACCTCAAGCCCTCCAGCCAGCTGGCACCCTCCTTGCTACCGTCCACCGCTTAACCTTTTGTCAGCCTTAGGTTTTTTAAGGTTTATGGGCACATATTTACTAATTTCTCGTTATCCCCGCGCCCCGCATCATCGCTCCAACAAGAACGCGTCGCCCTTCGCCGGCACGCATCCGGGCAGCACCCGATGCCCCACCTTGCCTTGGAGTCAGTCATGACCAGTGCAGCCAATTCGGCCCCCCTCATAGAAAAACACACGATCGGCTATGTGCCGCCGGAAGACCGCCATGGAAAGGTAAGGGATCTGTTCACACTGTGGTTCGGCGGCAATATCGCGCCACTGCCCATCGTCACCGGCGCGCTGGGCGTGCAGCTGTTTCACCTGAACCTGGTGTGGGGCATCGTCGCCATCCTGGTCGGCCACCTGGTCGGTGGCGTGCTGATGGCACTGCACTCGGCCCAGGGCCCGCAGATGGGCATCCCGCAGATGATCCAGAGCCGCGCGCAGTTCGGCACCCTTGGCGCGTTGCTGGTGGTGGTGATTGCCGGCGTGATGTACATCGGCTTCTTCGCCTCCAATATCGTGCTGGCCGGCAAGTCGCTGCATGGCGTGGTCGAGGCCGTACCGGTATCGGTGGGCATCGTCATCGGTGCGCTGGGTTCGGGCATCATCGGCATCATCGGGTACCGTTTCATCCATGTGCTCAACCGCATTGGCACCTGGGTGCTGGGCATTGGTATCGTGGTCGGCTTCGGCTACATCTTCAGCCATGTGCAAAGTGACGACTTCCTGACCCGCGGCGGCTTCAACCTGGCCGGCTGGCTTGCCACCGTTTCACTGGCGGCGCTGTGGCAGATCGCCTTCGCCCCCTACGTGTCGGACTACTCGCGCTACCTGCCGGCTGATGTGAAAGTCAGCTCGACCTTCTGGACCACCTACCTGGGCGCGGCCCTGGGTTCGAGCCTGTCGTTCATCTTCGGCGCCGTGGCGGTGCTGGCGATCCCGGCTGGCGTCGACACCATGGACGCGGTCAAGCTCGCTACCGGCAGCCTGGGCCCGGTGATGCTGGTGCTGTTCCTGCTCAGCGTGATCAGCCACAACGCCCTCAACCTGTACGGTGCGGTGCTGTCGATCATCACCCTGGTGCAGACCTTCGCCTACCGCTGGATCCCCACCGCCAAGAGCCGTGCGGTGCTGTCGCTGATCGTGCTGGCAGCCTGCTGCGTGGTCGCGGTGTTCGCCTCGGCCGACTTCATCGGCCACTTCGTCGACATGGTGCTGGTGCTGCTGGTGGTGCTGGTTCCGTGGACGGCGATCAACCTGATCGACTTCTATGTGATTCACAAGGGCGACTACGACATCCAGTCGATCTTCAAGGTCGATGGCGGTATCTACGGCCGTTACAACCCGCAGGCACTGATTGCCTACGCGGTGGGCATTGTGGTGCAGATCCCGTTCATGAACACACCACTGTATGTCGGGCCGATTTCCGAGCACATCAACGGGGCCGACCTGTCGTGGCTGGTGGGCCTGGCCGTCACTTCGCCGCTGTACGGGTGGTTGGCTTCGCGTGACAGCGCCTACCGCCGCCGGCAGATGGGTGCCAAGTTGGCCATGGGGCACTGATTCAACCTGTACTGGCTTCTCGCGGATAAATCCGCTCCTACAGGGATGGACGATTCCTTGTAGGAGCGGTTTTATCCGCGAAAGGCCAGCACCGGCGAAACACGCTGTCAGAGGTTGTAAGCCCGCTCATTGTGCTCGGCCAGGTCCAGCCCCTGCTCTTCCTCTTCCCGGCTGGCCCGCAGCCCCACGGTCAGCTTGATGGCCCCGAGAATCGCCCAGCTCACCACAAAGCAGTAAACAAAGGTGAACGCCACGCCCTTGAGCTGCACCAAGGCCTGCCCGATCGGCGAGGCCCCTTCTACATAGCCGCCCAGCGACGGCGCAGCAAATACCCCAGTCAGCACCGCCCCGACCATCCCGCCAACCCCATGCAGCCCGAACACATCGAGGCTGTCGTCGTACCCCAGTGCCTGCTTGAGCCGGGTCACGGCGAAAAAGCAGATCGCGCCGGTCAGCAAGCCGATCACCACCGCACCCAATGGCCCGACAAAAGCGCAGGCCGGCGTGATGCCTACCAGCCCGGCCAATGCACCGGATGCTGCCCCCAGGGCCGTCGGCCGGCCATGCATGATCTTCTCGGTCAGCAACCAGCCGACAATCCCGGCACAGGCCGCGACCATGGTCGCCAGCATCACCACCCCTGCCCCTTCGTTGGCCGCAAGCCCGGAGCCGACGTTGAAGCCGAACCAACCGACCCACAGCAGCCCAGCGCCCACCAGGGTGAAGCCGAGGTTGTGCGGCGGCATGGCCGTCTGCGGATAGCCTTTGCGCTTGCCCAGCATCAACGCCGCTGCCAGCGCTGCCACACCGGAGTTGATATGCACTGCCGTGCCGCCGGCAAAGTCCAGCACACCCCAGTTGACCATCAGCGCCCCAGGCCCACCCCACACCATGTGGGCGATGGGCGCGTACACCAGGACGAACCAGGCCGCCATGAACAGCAGCGAGGCACTGAACTTCATGCGCTCGGCAAACCCACCGGCGATCAGGGCTGGCGTGATGATCGCGAAGGTCAGCTGGAACACCGCGAACACCCCTTCCGGGATGCTGCCCACCAGGCTGTCGTGGCCGATGTTCAGCATCAGCGCCTTGTCCAGGCCGCCGATGAAGCTGTTGAAGGTCAACTGCCCTTCGACCATGCCGCTGGTGTCGACCACCAGGCTGTAACCGAACAGCACCCAGAGGATGCCGATCACCCCGGCCACGGCGAACAGCTGGGTGAACACCGAGAGGAAGTTCTTCGCCCGCACCATGCCGCCATAGAACAGCGCCAGGCCCGGGATGCACATCATCAGCACGAACATCGCCGCGCAGATCATCCAGGCAGTGTTGCCGGTGTCCAGGGTGGGTTCGGCGGCGTGGGCCAACGGCGTCAATGCCAACAGCACAACAGCAAGGGCAAGCTTCATGGGGTCACTCCTTTGCGAATGGGGGCATCTGGGGCTGCTTCGCAGCCCTTTCGCGACGCAAGGCCGCTCCTACAAGAAATTGCGATCCCTTGTAGGAGCGGCCTTGCGTCGCGAAAGGGCCGCAAAGCGGCCCCGAAATATCGGATCAGTACTGGCCCTGACCAGGCACCCAGGCAGTGCCAGCCAGCGGCACCCGGGCCATGGCCGCCGCCTCGACGGTCAGTGCCACCAGGTCCTCGGGGTCGAGGTTGTGCAGGTGCGACTTGCCGCAGGCGCGGGCCATGGTCTGCGCCTCCAGCACCAGCACCCGCAGGTAGTTGGCCAGGCGGCGGCCGGCCTCTTCCGGGTTCAGGCGCTTGGCCAGTTCCGGGTCCTGGGTGGTGATGCCGGCCGGGTCGCGGCCGTTCTGCCAGTCGTCGTAGAAGCCTGCGGCCGAGCCGATCTTCTTCAGCTCGCTGTCCAGCCGCGGGTGGTTGTCGCCCAGGGCGATCAGCGCCGCCGTGCCGATGGCCACGGCATCGGCGCCCAGGGCCATGGCCTTGGCCACGTCGGCACCATTGCGGATGCCACCGGAGACGATCAGCTGCACCTTGCGGTGCATGCCCATCTCCTGCAGCGCCTGCACCGCCTGGGGAATGGCCGGCAGGATCGGAATGCCGACGTGTTCGATGAACACTTCCTGGGTGGCCGCAGTGCCGCCCTGCATGCCGTCGAGCACGATCACGTCGGCGCCGGCCTTCACTGCCAACTTGACGTCGTAGTACGGGCGGCTGGCACCGATCTTCACGTAGATCGGCTTCTCCCAGTCGGTGATCTCGCGGATCTCGGCAATCTTGATCGCCAGGTCGTCCGGGCCGGTCCAGTCCGGGTGGCGGCAGGCGCTGCGCTGGTCGACGCCGATCGGCAAGGTGCGCATGCCAGCCACCCGTTCGGTGACCTTCATGCCCAGCAGCATGCCGCCACCACCCGGCTTGGCACCTTGGCCCAGGACGATCTCGATGGCGTCGGCCTTGCGCAGGTCGTCCGGGTTCATGCCGTAGCGCGACGGCAGGTACTGGTAAACCAGGTGCTGCGACTGGCCGCGCTCTTCCGGGGTCATGCCACCGTCGCCGGTGGTGGTGCTGGTGCCGGCAATAGTCGCGCCACGGCCCAGGGCCTCCTTGGCATTGGCCGACAGCGCGCCAAAGCTCATGCCGGCGATGGTCACCGGGATCTTCAGGTGAATCGGCTTTTTGGCAAAGCGGTTGCCCAGCACCACGTCGGTGCCACATTTTTCGCGGTAGCCTTCCAGTGGGTAGCGCGACACGCTGGCGCCCAGCAGCAGCAGGTCATCAAAGTGCGGCACGCGGCGCTTGGTGCCGCCACCGCGAATGTCGTAGATGCCGGTTTCGGCGGCACGCTGGATTTCCTGGATGGTCAGGCGATCGAAGGTGGCCGACTCACGCAGTACCGGGGGGAATTGCTCGCTCATGGGAATGCTCCTGGATCAGTACGCGCTGGCGTTGTCGACTTTGAAGTTGTACAGCTGGCGGGCCGAGCCGTAACGTTTGAAATCGGCCGCCTTGTGTTGCAGGCCGGCCTTGTTCAGCAGCTCCTGCAGCTCTTGCAGGTGCTCGGCGCGCATTTCTTTTTCGATACAGTCCGAGCCCAGCGACTGCACCGAACCCCTGACATAAATGCGCACCTCGTACAGCGAATCGCCCAGCGCATCGCCGGCATCGCCACACACCACCAGGCGCCCGGCCTGGCCCATGAAGCAGCTCATGTGGCCGATGCTGCCGCCGACCACGATGTCCACGCCTTTCATCGAGATGCCGCAACGCGCGCCAGCATCGCCCTCGATCACCAGCAACCCACCATGGGCGGTGGCACCGGCTGCCTGGGAGGCGCTGCCCTTGACCCGTACCGAGCCAGACATCATGTTCTCGGCCACGCCCACGCCGACGTTGCCGTGCACGGTGACGCTGGCCTGCTGGTTCATGCCGGCGCAGTAGTAGCCGGCGTGGCCTTCAATATCCACCGACACCGCGGCATTGATGCCCACGGCCAGGTTGTGCTTGCCGTCGGGGTGGGTCACCCGCCATTCGCGATCCTGCACATCGCCGTGCAGGGACTGGTTGAGTACGCGCACCGAGGCGCTGGAAAGGTCGATCGTCTTCATGAATGTCTCCAGTGATTCGGTGGAAGGTCAGGCGCTTTCGCGCTCCCAGACGTACAGGGTGGCCGGCGCCGGTTCCCAGACCTTGGCCTTGTCGATACCCGGCAGGCTGGCCAGGGCCTGGTACTCGGAGGCCATGGCCACGTAGTCGTCGGTCTCGGCCAGCACGGCCGGCTTGCAGGCGATCGGGTCGCGGATCACGGCAAAGCCGTTGCGGGTGCCGATGGCGAAGGTGAAGAAGCCGTCCAGGTCTTGCAGCGCGCCATCCAGGGCCTGAGCCAGGCTGTCGCCCTGCTGCAGGCGCCAGGCCAGGTAGCCGGCGGCCACTTCGGTGTCGTTGTCGGTCTCGAAGCTGATGCCTTCGCGCTTGAGCTCCTGGCGCAGGCGGAAGTGGTTGGACAGCGAGCCGTTGTGCACCAGGCACAGGTCGGCGCCGGTGGAGAACGGGTGGCTGCCTTCCAGGGTCACGGCACTTTCGGTGGCCATGCGGGTATGGCCGATGATGTGGCTGCCTTTCATGCCAGCCAGGCCGAAGCGGCTGGAGATTTCCGCCGGCAGGCCCATGCCCTTGAGGATCTCGATGCTCTGCCCGGCACTCATGATGCGCACTTCGGGGGCCAGTTCACTCAGGGCCTGGCGGGCCGCTGCCTCGCCAGTGTGCACCTTGAGCACGGCGGCGCTGGCGTTCTGGAACCAGTCCAGCGAGCAACCCAAACGCCCTTCCAGCTGACCCATCAAGGCCGCCCAGGGGTAGTTGATGTCCGTCGCCTGCAGGGTCAGCTTGACCCAGCCATCAGCCACTTCGTCGCCGTAGATGGCAAAGCCTGCGCTGTCCGGGCCACGGTCGGTCATGGCTTCGAGCATGGGTTCGAAGAGTTTGCCGAGCTGGGCTTCCAGCGCTGGCTTCTTCAGGTACAGACCTACGATTCCACACATGGTGATACTCCTTCTAGGCAGTGGGTAGCCGCTGCATTTACCGCTACCCAGGGATAGGGTTGGCGGTCAGAAGAATTCGGTGTAGCGCTGGATTTCCCAGTCGGAGACGTGGCGGCAGTACTCCACCCACTCCATGCGCTTGAGCTTGATGAACTCGTCGACGATCTCGGCGCCGAGCACCTCACGGAACAGCGGGTCGGCCTCCAGGGCGTCGGCGGCTTCCTTGAGCGACTGCGGCAAGGTCTTGATGCCGCGTGCGGCGATCTCTTCCAGGCTCAGGTTGTAGAGGTTCTCGTTGCACATCTCGCCCGGGTCCAGCTGGCGGTCGATGCCGTCGAGGCCGGCGGCGATGATCGCAGCGGTGACCAGGTACGGGTTGCAGCCAGCGTCCGGCAGGCGGAACTCCAGCCGGCCGTAAGGGATGCGCACCATCGCCGAGCGGTTGTTGGCGCCGTAGGCGACGAAGGCCGGAGCCCAGGTGGCGCCGGACAGCGAGCGACCGACCACCAGGCGCTTGTACGAGTTGACCGTCGGCGCGGCGAAGGCACACAACGCCGGCCCATGGGCCAGCAGCCCGGCAGCGAAGTGGTAAGCCAGCTTCGACAGGCCCATGCCGCTGCTGTCGGACGGGTCGTGGAACAGGTTCTTGTTACTGCTGCTGGCCAGCGACAGGTGGAAGTGCATGCCATTGCCGGCGCGCTTGGGGTCGGGTTTGGGCATGAACGAGCAGATCATGCCCAGGTCGTTGGCGATCTCGCCGGCGGCCATGCGGAAGAAGGTGAAGCGGTCGGCCGACTCCATGGCGTCGCTGTAGGTGTAGTTGATCTCGAACTGGCCGTTGGCGTCTTCATGGTCGATCTGGTAGATGTCGAAGCCGACGGGCTGCAGCGCCTCGGTCAGGCGTTCGAGGAACAGCCGTGAGCGCGACAGGCCCTTGTAGTCGTAGCAGGGCTTGTCGAGGTTGTCGGAGGCGTCCACCAGTTGCAGCTTGCCGCTTTCGTCGCGGCGGAACAGGCTGAACTCGGGCTCAAGGCCGGTGTTCAGGGTCCAGCCTTTGTCGGCCAGGCGCTGTACCTGTTGCTGCAACACATGACGGCTGTCGTAGGGCCAGGGTTGGCCGTTGACGTGACCGACGCACACGACCCGGCCATAGCCCGGCTGCCAAGGCACCGGGATCAGCGTGGACAGGTCGCCACGGGCCATGAAATCGGGGCCATGAGGCTCCATGCCCATGCCGCAGATGGCGAACCCGGCAAAGCCGGCGCCCTCTTCAGCCACCATCTTTAGGCCCGAGACCGGCACCGACTTGGTCTTCGCCGAACCATGGATATCGACGAACTGCGCCAACACATACTTGATGCCGTACTGGTCGAGGGTGCGCTGGGTTTCTGCTGGCAACATGGGTTGATCACTCCTGGTGA
Organism: Pseudomonas sp. NBRC 111123; assembly: GCF_001320205.1. Lineage (NCBI taxonomy): Bacteria > Pseudomonadati > Pseudomonadota > Gammaproteobacteria > Pseudomonadales > Pseudomonadaceae > Pseudomonas > Pseudomonas sp. NBRC 111123. Next base: position 36,827 of record NZ_BCAZ01000021.1, on the reverse strand, counting down.
GGGGCACTAATTCCGCATGGGAAACTTACTTTCCTCACAGGAATGCAATGTGCTTGCCAACTCTTTCCAGGACGCGGGTGTGTATTGCCTGTACGGGCCTCTTCGCGGCTAAAGCCGCTCCTGCACAGGGACCGCGCAAGCCCGCCAGGAGCGGCTTTAGCCGCGAAGGGGCCCGCACAGACAGCCCACATCCCATGCAGCTTTTTATGCCCTATTTATGGGAAACTTGGTTTCACCTGAGGAAAGAAGCAGCCACAACAACTGCGCCTCGCACTTTCCCAGTGCGAAAACTTTATTCTTGAACTGAAACCGTGCAGGACACTCGATGCCAACCGAAACCCAACCGCGCCTTCGCCTGGAGCAGTACCTGGGCCTGCAGATAAAGCGCCAGCGCCAGGCCCAGTCGCTCAAGCTCGCCGATGTTGCACGCATCGCCGGCATCAGCCAGGGCATGCTGAGCAAGATCGAGAATGCCCAGGTGTCCACCAGCCTCGATACCCTGAGCCGCCTGTGCGATGTGCTGGGCATGCCGATGGCCAAGCTGTTCAGCCAGTACGACCAGCCCGATGGCAATGCCTTGCTCGTCAAGGCCGGTGAAGGGCTGGAAGTGGTGCGCCGTGGCACCGAGAAGGGCCATACCTACCATCTGCTCAATCACGCCAGGGGGCCGAAAAAGAACTTCGAGGCATACATGGTGACCATGGACGACGCCAGCGAGGAGTTCCCGACCTTCGCCCACCCCGGCACCGAATTCCTGCATCTGCTGGAAGGTGAACTGGTCTACCGCCACGGCAACCAGCTGTACCGTATGCAGGCCGGCGACAGCCTGACCTTCGATGGCGAAACCCCGCACGGCCCGGAGCAACTGGTGCAGGTGCCGATTCGCCTGCTGTCGATCATGAACTATGGCGACGAGTAACGCGGCGCAGCAAGGCAACAACCGATGTCGCGATCAGACAAGCACGCGTCGCCCGCAATCGGCTTGCAAACCGTGTCTACAAAAATAATACATACATCGACCGGCCCCGCACCGTGGGCTGGCGGGTGTGGTATTCGCGAGTAAAACAGCCTCGCTTCACAACTCCAACGCTGTGGCGCCTTTTTGCACCGGGCAGTTCGCCCGGGCTCATAACGATAAAACGCCCCGTTTTAAAGACCCGCGACGCGCCGATCGGGAGTGTTTGCGCGCGCCACATTGTGACGATTTGACTGCCCTGATCGCGACTTCAATCCCCGTAGCCGGTGCTGCCACCGGCCTCCGTAACGCCCTGTGCGCTGCCCACCTCGCCGCTGCGCGCATTGACCTGACAGAACGCGACCGTCTGTAGGAGCGCGCCCACAAATAAAGCGTCGCTCAAGCGCCTTCAGGCAACAGGCTGCGGTCGAACATGAACACCCGCTCGCCCTGCGGCGTGTAGTGATACAACTGCTGCGGCCGGCCCAGCCTGGGCTGGTTCTTCTCCCCGGTATCCCTCACCCAACCCAGCTCGCGCAGGCGCTCCAGGCGCTTGCGCAGCGAGGTGTTGTTCACCGCCTGGCCCAGGCACGCCTGCACCGCCCCCAGTGCGTCGAGCACGGTGAACTTTTGCCCCAGCAGGTACAGCGGCAAGCTGCTGTACACCGTCTTTGCTGCCAACCGCTCGCGCGCACGCTCGACCAGCAGGTTATGGTCGAACGGCAGCAGCACCTTGCGGTCCATCACGCTGTCCAGGTCGAAAAACGCCAGCTGGTCACCCTCGACCTGCTGTTGCGGGTCAAGCAATGCCAGGTAATAGGTGCTCAGCGACCAGCCACGTGGGTCGCGGAAAGCATTGCCTTCGGTGCCCACCTGTTCGAGGTAGCGTGGCAGCACCAGGGCCTTTTCGCGCAGGGCGCGTTCGGCAGCGCCCTCCAGGCTGGTATCCGGGGTGCGGCCATTGACGATCACCCCGGGCAAGGCCCACTGGCCGGTATGGGGCTCACGCTCACGACGGTGCAACAACACTTGCAGATGCTGTGCATCAGGGGCCAGGCGCAAGGCGACGATATCGACGCTGGCCAAAACTTCGACTGTACTCACCGGGGACTCCTTGTTCATCAGCGCAATAATCCACCAGAGCAGCTAAGTAGGGCAACCCGCAACAGCTAAGCAATTGTCACTTGACATACTTAATACACCAGGTGAATTATATAGCCATTCCAGCGAGGAGACCCGCCATGAAGATCGCCAGTTTCGATGTCGACGCGCAAAACGGCTTCACCGCCAATGCCCCTCAGGAGTTGCCAGTGCCGGAAGGCAACGAGATCGCCCCGGACCTCAACGCCATGGCCCTGCGTGCCGACCTGCGCCTGGGCAGCAAGGACGCCCACCCGGCCAACGCTGCCTGGGTGGTGGCCGAACCCGGCCAGATGCTGCAACCGCTGGCCCTGGCCAACGCCGACCTGACCTGGGTCAGCCACTGCGTCCCCGGTACCCCTGGCTTCGAGCTGCTGCCCGGCCTGCCCGCCCCCATCGAATACGACTACTTCGTCTGGAAAGGTGTCGAGCCCGACTTGCACCCCTACGATGCCTGCTATCACGATCTGGCCGAACGCCGCTCCACGGGGGTCATCGAATACCTCAAGGTGCAGGGAGTGGGCGCAGTGATCGTCGGCGGCCTGGCCCTGGACTACTGCGTCAAGACCACTGCCCGGCAACTGCGCCAGGCAGGCTTCAAGGTACTGCTGTACCTGCCAGCCTGCCGCGCCCTCACCCAGGAAGGCGCCATCAGCGCCTGCGGTGCGCTGGCCGCCGAAGGCGTAATCCTGTGCGGCGATGAAGCGGCGCTCGACCACCAGCTCTCTTTGATCAAGGAAGACCGCCCATGAGCGAAAGCGTGTTTGGACCAAGGATCATCCAGAACCTGCTGGATACCGACTTCTACAAGATCACCATGATGCAGGCGGTGCTGCACAACTACCCCAACGCCGAGGTGGAATGGGCGTTTCGCTGCCGCAATGGCGAAGACCTCTCGCCTTACCTGGCGCAGATCCGCTATCAGATAGAGCAGCTGGCCGAAGTCACCGTCACCCACGACCAGTTGGCCTATCTGGAAAAGATCCCGTTCCTCAAGCCGGACTTCATCCGTTTTCTCAGCCTGTTCCGCTTCAACCTGCGCTATGTGCAGGTCGGCCTGGATGCTGCCGGGCAGCTGGCGATTCGCGTGCGCGGGCCATGGCTGCACGTGATCCTCTACGAAATCCCGTTGCTGGCGATCATCAGCGAGGTGCGTAACCGCAACCGCTACCGTGATGTGGTGATCGAACAGGTGGGCGAACGCCTTTACCAAAAGCTCGACTGGCTCAAGGCCGAGGCCAGTGCCGAGGAACTGGCCGGCTTCCAGTTGGCCGACTTCGGCACGCGGCGGCGCTTTTCCTACCGGGTGCAGGAAGAAGTGGTGCACATCCTCAAGCACGACTTCCCCGGCCGCTTCGTCGGCACCAGCAACGTGCACCTGGCCCGCGAGTATGAACTCAAGCCGCTCGGCACCATGGCCCACGAATGGTTCATGGCGCACCAGCAACTCGGCCCGCGCCTGGTCGACAGCCAGGCTGCCGCACTGGAAGGCTGGGTGCGCGAGTACCGTGGCTTGCTGGGCATTGCCTTGACCGATTGCATCACCATGGATGCCTTCATGGGCGACTTCGACCTGTACTTCGCCAAGCTGTTCGATGGCTTGCGCCACGACTCCGGGGACCCACTGGTCTGGGCGGAAAAGGCCATCGCCCACTACGAGCGGCTGGGGATCGACCCCAAGGGCAAGACGCTGATCTTCTCCGACGGGCTGGACTTCGCCAAGGCGCTGGACCTGTACCGGGCCTTGCACGCGCGGATCAATGTGAGCTTTGGCATCGGTACCCGGCTGACTTGCGACATCCCGGGGGTGGAGCCGATGAACATCGTGATCAAGATGACCGACTGCAATGGCGCGCCGGTGGCGAAGATCTCCGACAGCCCAGGCAAGACCCAGTGCCGGGACGAGAACTTCGTGGCTTACCTGAAGCATGTGTTCAAGGTGAATTGACCCGGCCTGGGCAGGCCATCTTGCATGCACACCGATTGCGTCGAAAAAGCACCGCTTTTGCAGGCCTTGTGCAGGCACCAACGCTAAGACGCTGTTCTGTCTGCTTGTGCTTTTTCGTTAACCGTTCGAGAGCGAAAAACTCACCTGATATCACCTTGCCGTGACCCTTGGCGCTGCTTAAATGAGTTCGCTATCCAAGCCTGTTCGGGCCTCTGGGAGTGGATTGCCGGCACTCCCGTGCCGGCCAGAAGGAAGCTGCCTCACACACAACACCCCGACAATCAGTACCGGTCGTTCGGTTCACTGTTCAAGGAGAAGTGTCATGGATGCACTGAAGAAACAGTTTTTCCCGTTCACCCTCAACCCACTGTCGAACGTCGTCAGCATCGCTGCCTTGGGCAGCGTCTCTGCCGCGCCGAGGGCGTCCAACGACCTGCCCATCGATCAGCAGCTGGCAGATGCCTTCAATGCCAATAACGATGTGATGGCCTATGTGCTCGGCATCACCAACACCCAACTGCCGACCATCAGCCCGGCACCCACCTGGTACAGCACCTTCCAGACTGCGTTCAGCAACGCGCAGATCCACGCCAACGCCTGGTACGGGATATCCGCGAACCTGGTGAGTATCCCGAATGCCATTGCCGGCTATGGCATTGCCTTCAACGTCAGCATGTCGACGATCAACTCGCTGGTCGCGGTGCTGCAGACCGACCCGGGCAATGCCCAGGCCATCAGCGCGCTCAAGCAGCAGTTCAGCGGGCTGATTTCGCAGCTTCGCGCTTTCAGCCAAAGCGCGGTGTCGGTACATCAGTCGATTACCGACTACTCCAACACCTTGATCGCCGACAGCCAGGTCCTCGCCAAGGCCGTCACCGACTCGACCAAGCAGCAGGAGGTCAACCGCGACCAGGTTGCGCAGTATCGGGCCAAGATCGAAGAAATGCGCAAGCAGGTCAAGACCTGGCAAGTGGTTGAAACCGCTTCGGCCATTGGGGCTGGCGTAGCCTTCTTCGCCGGTGCCGTGATCGCCATCTTCAGCCTCGGTTTCGGCCTGGCCTTCGGCATTGTCGGCGCAGCGGCAGGAATCGCCACGATGGTGGCTGCGCAAATCAAGATCAAGACCTTGAACAGCGAGATCCAGGCCGACACAGCGCGGATGAACGCGGTGACCCAGCAATCTGCCAGCCTGGCAGCCTTGAATGACCAGCTGAACACGCTGATCGAACTGTCCAAGGCGGCAGGCTCGCTGATCGGCCTGTTACTGAAGGTGTGGGAGGAGCTGGAGGGCGAGCTGAATACCGTTGTGACCGACCTCAACAACTGCAAAGGCAATGTTGACACCCTCAACCTGCCCGAGCTGCAACGCAACCTGAACCTGGCCAACCAGGACTGGCAGACATTGGTCGGGCTATGCAACAGCGTAGCGTCGATCAAGTACAACCAGGCCACGCCGGCCAAGGCCAACATCCAGTAACCGCTGGCCCATGCCTGCTGCCGCTGTTGCTGGCAGCAGGCACGGGCTATGCCGCGCCAGTGGCCTGGCCCGTGCACAGCTCCATGAACCGTGCTGCCGCCCGCGACGGCGTGGCGGCATGGGGCAAGAGGATGGAAAACCGCCGCACCAACGGCTCCGGCGCAATCCTCAGTTGCCGCAATACGCCGTCCTCATGGCGGATCGACATGGCCGAGACAAAGCCAATCCCCATCCCGGCCCGCACCGCCTCCTTCACCCCTTCCACCCCGGCGATTTCCAGCGCCACGCGCATGGCAACGCCCTGTCGGGCAAACGCCCGCTCGACGATCTGGCGCACCCCCGAGCCACTTTCCCGCAGCACCAACGCAAAGGCCCCCAGCGACGATAATGTCTGCTCATTGTCGCCAGCCAGCGGATGACCACTGGGCACGATCGCCACGATCTCATCTTCCCGCCATGCCGTGACGCCAGTGCCCAGTGGCAGCTCCTGCCCGGGCGGCCCTTCGATCAAGGCGATATCGACACTGCCCAGCGCCGCGACGATTTCCGCTGTATTACCGTGGGAGGTGGTCACCAGCACCTCTGGAAAACGCGCATGGAAATCGGCGATCAGGTAAGGCAGCAGGTAGCTGGCCGGTGTGGTGCTGGCACCGATACGCAAGGTGCCGCGTTCCAGCCCGCGCATGGCCTCACACAGTGCCTGGGCCTGGCGAAAGGTATCGCGCAGGCGCTGGGCATGGGCCAGCAGTTGCTCGCCGGCAGCGGTCAGGCGCACGCCACGGCCGGCACGCTGGTACAGGGGCTCGCCAAAGTCCTCCTGCAACAACTTCAGCTGGCCGGACACTGCCGGCTGCGACAGATGCAGGGCCTGGGCCGCATGGCTGATGTTGCCGTGCTCGGCTACGGTGGCGAAAGTTATCAGTTGTTCCGGGGTCATTTGTTAAAAGTATCAGCAATTCGGATATTTGCCATCCTAAATTACGATTTTTTATAAGCTTATAACCAGATTAACGTAGGCCATGTCGAAACACTTTCCCGGAGGACTCACATGGCCACGGCAACTTCCAACCCCGCGTTGGCGCCCACCCTCTCCACCCGAGGGCGGCTCAATGGCATCCTGTTCGTTGCACTGTTCGCACTTGCCGTCACTCAGCTGGCGGCCCTGCCTGCCATCGCCAGCCTGGGCATCAGCCCGCTGATCGTGGGCATCGTCGCCGGTGCCCTGTACGGCAACGCCCTGCGCGATGGCGTGCCAGCCAGCTGGGCAGCCGGCATCAATTTCTCGGCCCGCGGGCTGCTGCGCATCGCCGTGGCCTTCTTCGGCCTGCGCGTCAGCCTGCAAGAAATCGCCGAAGTCGGCTGGTCCGGGTTGAGCGTGTCGCTGCTGGTGGTCACCAGCACCCTGCTGATCGGCCTGTGGTGCGGCACCAGACTGTTCAAGCTGGACCGCGACACTGCCCTGCTCACCGCGGCCGGCAGTGCGATCTGCGGCGCCGCCGCCGTGCTGGCATTCGAATCGGCACTGCGCAGCGCCCCGCACAAGAGCGCCATGGCGGTGGGCAGCGTGGTGCTGTTCGGCACCTTGTCGATGTTCCTCTACCCGCTGGCGATCAACGCCGGCTGGCTGCACCTGGACACAATGGGGGCCGGCCTGTTCCTGGGCGGCACCATTCACGAAGTGGCCCAGGTGGTGGGCGCGGCCAGCAACGTCAGCCCTGAAGCCACGCACATCGCCACCATCGTCAAGATGACCCGGGTGATGCTGCTGGTGCCGGTGCTGCTGGTGGTAGGCTTGTGGATCAGCCGTTCGCGCCGGCCAGGCCAGGCACAAGGCAACGGCCGCATCGCCATGCCCTGGTTCGCCTTCGGCTTCCTTGCACTGGTGCTGGTGAACTCGCTGCAGGTGCTGCCCGGCAGCGTGACCCAGGCGGTCAACAGCCTGGACACCTTCGCCCTGACCATGGCCATGACCGCGCTGGGCATGGAGACCCGTTGGAGCCAGATTCGTCAGGCCGGGCCCAAGGCGCTGATCACGGGGGCGGTTCTCAACGTATGGCTGGTCGCGGGTGGCCTGGCAATCACCTTGGGCGTGCAACGCCTTTTAGGTTGACGCGCATTGATCGGTATGGTGTTGTCTTGCAAGGATGTTTTTACCTGCACAGGAACGACTTAGATGCCCCAACGCCATGTCATCAATGCATCCGTCAGCCCCAAAGGCAGCCTGGAGACGCTGTCGCAACGTGAAGTCCAGCAACTGAGTGAAGTCGGTACCGGTAGCCTCTACACCTTGTTCCGCCAGTGCGCCCTGGCCATTCTCAATACCGGCGCCCATGTCGACAACGCCAAGACCATTCTCGAGGCGTACAAGGACTTCGAAGTCCGCATTCACCAACAGGATCGCGGCGTGCGCCTGGAGCTGTTGAACGCGCCAGCCGACGCGTTCGTCGACGGCGAAATGATCGCCAGCACCCGCGAGATGCTGTTCAGCGCCCTGCGCGACATCGTCTACACCGAAAGCGAGCTGGCCAGCCAGCGCATCGACCTGGAAAGCTCCCAGGGCATCACCGACTACGTCTTCCACTTGCTGCGCAACGCCCGCACCCTGCGCCCCGGCGTGGAGCCGAAGATGGTGGTGTGCTGGGGCGGCCACTCGATCAGCAGCGAGGAGTACCAGTACACCAAGAAGGTCGGCCACGAACTGGGCCTGCGCAAGCTGGACGTCTGTACCGGCTGCGGCCCGGGCGTGATGAAGGGCCCGATGAAGGGCGCGACCATCGCCCATGCCAAGCAGCGCATGCACGGCAGCCGCTACCTGGGCCTGACAGAGCCGGGCATCATCGCCGCCGAGGCGCCGAACCCGATTGTCAACGAGCTGGTGATCCTGCCGGACATCGAGAAGCGCCTGGAGGCCTTCGTCCGTGTCGGCCACGGCATCATCATCTTCCCCGGCGGCGCCGGTACCGCCGAGGAATTCCTCTACCTGCTCGGCATCCTCATGCACCCGGACAACCATGCCCTGCCCTTCCCGGTGGTGCTGACCGGGCCGCGCAGCGCCGAACCCTTCCTGCAACAGCTGCATGCCTTTGTCGGCGCTACCCTTGGCGAGGCTGCGCAGCGCCACTACCAGATCATCATCGATGACCCGGCCGAAGTGGCCCGGCAGATGGTCGAGGGGCTCAAGGAGGTCAAGCAGTTCCGCCGCGAGCGCAACGACGCCTTCCACTTCAACTGGCTGCTGAAGATTGCCGAGGGCTTCCAGCACCCGTTCGACCCGACCCACGCCAACATGGCCGAACTGGCATTGCGCCGTGACTTGCCGCCCCATGAACTGGCGGCCAACCTGCGCCGGGCGTTTTCCGGGATCGTGGCGGGGAACGTAAAGGACAAGGGCATTCGCCTGATCGAGGAACACGGGCCGTATCAGATCCGTGGGGATGCGGCGGTGCTGGAGCCGTTAGGGCGCCTGTTGCAGGCGTTTGTCGACCAGCACCGGATGAAGTTGCCGGGTGGTGCGGCCTATGTGCCTTGCTACCAAGTAGTGACCTGAGATCGCCGGGGCTGCGTTGCAGCCCTTTCGCGGCACTGCGCCGCAACGACAAGCCCGCTCCCACAACGGATCACGGTCCCTTGCAGGAGCGGCCTCATGTCGCGAAAGGGCCGCACAGCGGCCCCCTGCTATTTCACAGCACTGACCAAGGTCCGGTCCACCAGGCGAATACTGTCACGCCCCCCGCGCTTGGACTGGTACAACGCCACGTCCCCCTGCTCGATCAGCGCCGCCAGGCTGGCCGGTGGCTGGTCGAACAGGTTGGCACCAATACTCAGGGTCACCGCCTGCGGGGTGGGCACCGCCTCCCTTGCATACAGCTGGAACTGCTCGCGTAACTGGCTGCCCAGTTCCACCACCTTCTCGCTGCTGGCATCGCTGAGCAGTATCACGAACTCATCGCCACCCAGACGCGCTGCCAACGACCGCTCCGGCAGTACCGCACGAATCATCTCGCTCAAGGCAATCAACAGCCGGTCACCCGCTACATGCCCATGCAGGTCGTTGACCAGCTTGAAGTTGTCGATATCGATCAGCAGCAACGCCCCGGGCTGCTTCGGGCTGACCGCCTTGAACAGGTGCGTGGCGCGCACCTCCAGGGCTCGGCGGTTGTACAGTGCCGTGAGCGGGTCGCGCGCGGCCAGCCGGGCGATGCGCTCTTCACGGCGGTAACGCACGGTACCGGTCATCGACAGCGCGATCAGCATGATCGCCATCGCCCCTTCGACCAGGGAAATCTGGATGATCAGCCCGCCAAAGGTCGCCAGGTCGATCAGTGTGCCCGGCGTCACCGCCACGATCGCCTTGGCCACATAGAACAGGCCATGGATCAGCAGCACGTAGCGCAGTTGCACCGCCCCCACGCTCAGCGACTTGCCATGGGGGCGCAGCAGCAAGCTGGCCTTGAGCGTGAGCAACGCCACCAGCAGCGAGTTGACCATCAGCATCACTTTCGACCACTGCGGCCCCACCGGCAGCAGCAGCAAGCCGAACCATACCAGCACGATCAGCAGCCACGCCCACGACAGCCGGGCCTGGGTGAAACGCACAACCCCTATCAGGAAGAACGCGTGGGCGACCACCAGCAAGCCGTTGGCGAACCAGATACCGATCAGCAGCAGGCCTATGCCGCGCAGCAGGGCCAGGGTCGAACCGACCGTGATTGTGGCGAAACCGGCGCTCCAGAACAGCAGCGAAGGTTCGCGGACACTGCGCCACTCGATCGCCAGGTACAGCGCCGCCGCAGCGGCCAGGGCGATGGTGATCGTCAGCATCGTGGGTGGATCAAGCGCCATATACGGATTGGCCTTTCTGGTTAACGTGGAAAAGGGCTGATTGTATGCGCTTGAGATGACTTTTCAGAGGGGCGAACCGTCGCGCTGCATTCAAATGAATGCCCCCATGCAGACTCGACGCGATCCGTCGTCTTGCTCCCGCCATCATGCCCATGGCTTAGCCCAGGTAGATGATAGCCTGTGGCAGGTGAGCGGGATTGGTCTGGGGCCTGCACAGCACGCCTGCACTGGCCCCGTGAAAAGGCCGGGCAGGCGACCTCAGAGTACCCGTTTGATCAATGGCTCCAGCCGGCTGTAGCGCAGGCGGCGCAGGAACTTGCGCACTTCCTTGGGGTGCTCGGCCTTCTCGCCCAGTTCATCCGCCGTGCCGATCTGCGGCGCATGCCGGCGAATACCGTCCAGTTCCACCGCCCGCGGCACCAGCCACTGCCCTTGCGGGTCATCGATCAGCAGCCCGTTTTCCAGGTCCAGGTTGAACCCGCGCGGGTTGAGGTTGTTGCCGGTCAGCAGCGAATAACGCTGGTCCACCCACACGCCCTTGGCGTGGAAGGTATGCCCCGGGTCGTTCCAGATCCGTATCTGCAACTGGCCACTGGCAATGGCGGCGTGGCGCCGCCGGGCAAAGGCGCGCAGGTTGTCCTCGTACAGGTACGGCAGGGCGCCGCTGGCACTGAACGGCTCGCCCGGGGCGATATAGAAATCGTTGGCGGTGCGGTGGCCGACGATCAGCTCGATGCGTACGCCACGGTCCAGGGCTTGGTCGATCTCGCGCATCACCACCCGTGGCGGGTTGAAGTACGGCGTGCTGATGATGATCTGCGCACGTGCCGCAGCCAGCAGCGCGCACAATGCACGGTTGAGCGGGTTGCCACGGCCGACGCCAAGCAGCGGGATCACCCGCAGCCCCTGCCCTGGCATGGCGGCGGGCGCCTCATAGGCCATGCGCCGCAAGCGCGCGCGCAAGCGCCGGATATCGCCGCGCAGGCTACGGGTAGCGGGTGGCGCGGGCAGGTCCAGGCGCGGCGTGGCGGTGTGGTGCAACAGGCGCCGGACCAGGTCGACCATGGCATCGGCCAGTGCCGGCGACTGGAACAGGTGGTAACGGTCCAGCCGGTAACGGTCGAACCGGTGCAGGTAGACGTTGTTCAGGCTGGCGCCGGTATAGATCACGCAATCGTCGATCACGCTGCCTTTCAGGTGCAGCACGCCAAACAGCTCGCGGGTTTGCACCGGCACGCCATGGATCACCACGTCGAGCCCGCGCAACTGGCGCTGGGCCTGGTACCAGGCGGCGTTGCCCGGCTGGCGCCCGGCCCCCAGCAGGCCACGGCGGGCGCGGAACCAGTCGACCACGATGACGATTTCCAGGCTCGGCCGCTCGGCCTTGGCCTGATACAGGGCATCGAGCACTTCCTGGCCAGCTTCGTCCTCCTGCAGGTACAAGGCGACGATGACGATGCGCCGTCTCGCCGTGGCGATGCGTTCGAGCAGGCAGGTGCGGTAAGCCGCGGCATCGGGCAACACCTGGATCGCCTCAGGGGCAATGGCGACGCCTGGCAGCGCCGCCAGCATGGATTCGGGGTTCACGTACGATCACCTTCTCTCTGCAATCAGGTCCATTCCTGGCCGTTGCGCTCGGGGTGTAAGATCAGCCCGGCAACGACCTATAACAACAAGAAACGCGCGAGGCCTGTTTTTCCACTGCCCCTGACGAACAACGCCTCAGCTTGCACAGGAAGATCGCAATGGTCCACCCCGCTACTCCCAGCGTAACGCCCCCGACCAGAACCTTCGGATTTCTGGTGTTGCCCAACTTCACGACGATTGGCCTGGCGTCGGCAGTGGAAACCCTGCGCATGGCCAACCTGGCAGCGCGCCTCCCCTTGTACCGTACCGTGCTGATTGCCGCCAGCCCAGAGCCGGTGGTAGCCAGCAATGGCATGCGCGTGCTGCCCGATCACAGCATTGCAGACGCCCCGGCGCTGGATGCCCTGTTCGTGGTCGGCGCCAACCCGATCGACCGCAGCCGCAGTGGCACCCGGGCACTGATCGACTGGCTGCGCCAGCTGGCCCGCCAACGCCTGCCGTTGGGCGGAATCTGCACCGGCAGCTACCTGCTGGCCAAGGCCGAACTGCTCGATGGCTACCGTTGCACCATCCACTGGGAAGACCTGCAGGCGCTGCAGGAGCATTTCCCCGACATCATCATTTCAAGCCAGCTGTTCGAGCTGGACCGCGACCGTTTCACCTGTTCCGGCGGGGTGGCGGCCATGGACATGATGCTGCAGCTGGTCGCCCGTCAGGCTGGCGGCCAGGGCATTGCCGCCAAGGCCGCCGAGCTGTTGCTGTGCGACCGTGTACGGGGGGAGCGCGAGCGCCAGCGTGTGCCATTGCGAACCTTGCTCGGCAGTGCCCAGCCCAAGCTGAGCCAGGTAGTGGCGATCATGGAGGCGAACCTGGAGGAACCCCTGGGGCTGGAGGAACTGGCCAGCCTCAACGATGTGACCGTGCGCCAGCTGGAGCGCTTGTTCCACAAATACCTGCAGCGCACCCCTAGCCAGTATTACCTGGAGTTACGTCTGTCACGGGCAAGGGAACTGTTGTTGCGCAGCGACGTGCAGGTGCGCGAGGTGGCACTGGCCTGCGGGTTCAGCTCACCGGCACATTTTTCCAAAAGCTACAGCCGCTTCTTTGGCCTGTCGCCGCTGGGCGAGCGGCGGCAGGCTTCGTTGCACTGACGGCTTTATGGCCTCAATCCTCCAAGGCCGAATGTGCTGTCTCGCGGCACATCAACATCGCCAGCAAGGCCACCAGCGCCGCCGCCAGCAGGTAACCGGCCGGCGCCAGCTTGCTGCCGGTGGCCTGGATCAACCACGTGGCAATGAACGGCGCTGTGCCGCCAAACAGCGCATTGGCCAGGTTGAAGCTCAATGCAAAGCCACTGAAGCGCACAGAGGTCGGGAAGATTTCGGCGAGCAGGCACGGCAAGGTGCCGTCGTTCATGGCCAGCATTGCGCCGAAAAAGATCTGGATTGCCAGGATCACCAACAGCGATTGGCCATCCAGCAGCTTGAACAGCGGCACGGTGAGGCCGAGAAAGAGCAACGAAGCCACCACCAGCATGGCCTTGCGGCCGAACTGGTCGGACAACCGCCCCATCAGGAAGATCAGGCCGATGTAGGTGGCCAGTGACACCGTCGAGGCAATGAACGAGTCGCGCTCGCTCATGCCCATTTCGCTGGACAGGTAGGTCGGCATGTAACTGAGCAACAGGTAGAACGCCACAGCATTGAGGCAGGTGACACCGATGCCGATGGCCAGGCTGCGACGGTGGTTGGCCAGCAGCTCGCGGATCGGCGCAGGGGTCATGCAGGCCTTGCGTTCCAGGCGCTGCTCCATTTCCAGAAACTTCGGCGAGTCCTGCAGGCTCATGCGGATGTACCGGCCCACCAACCCGAACGGCGCAGCCAGCAGAAACGGCAGGCGCCAACCCCAGCGTTGCAGGTCTTCGTTGCTCAACAGCTCATGCAGCACCGCGACGAACGCCGCGCCAAACAGCAACCCCGCAGCCGTGCTGGCCGGCACGATGCTGGTGTACAGCCCGCGCCGGCCTGCCGGCGCATATTCGGCAAGAAATGCCGCCGCACCGGCGTATTCCCCCGAGGCGGAAAAGCCCTGTACCAGGCGGATCAGCAGCAACAGGCAGGGCGCCCACAAGCCGATTTGTGCGTAGCCCGGCAGCAGGCCGATGCAGAAAGTCGAAAGCGACATGATCAGGATCGACCACGACAAGGCATTGCGCCGCCCATGGCGGTCACCGAAGTGGCCCCAGACCACGCCGCCCAGCGGGCGCACCAGAAATGACAGGGCAAATACCGCGAAGGTTGCCAGCAGGCCGCTGGTCTTGTCCGTTTGCGGGAAGAACGTGGCGGCGATGATGGTGGCGAGGTAACCGTAGGCAGCGTAGTCGAACCATTCGACGAAGTTGCCCATGAAACTGGCACGTGCGGCCTTGCGCAGGGCTTGGCGTTCGGCACCGGGGGCGGCGCCGTCGAGGGTGGGAGCATTGAAGGTGGTGCTGGACATGACGAATACCCTCTGATTCTTCTAATTGGAGGCAGGGTCTGTTGGTCATACAGGGATTGTTGTTGTTTTGCTGGCTGGCCTCTTCGCTGCAGCGGCGGCAAAGAGGCCACGCCGGTGGTTACTTGCGAATGATGTTGTGCTCTGGCCCGAACGGGAACTTGGTAATGTTCTCGGCACCGCTCTCATTGACGATCAGGATGTCATGTTCGCGGTAACCACCCGCCCCCGGTCGCCCTTCGGGCAGCATGATCATTGGCTCGATCGACACCACCATGCCCGGTTCCAGTACCGTGTCGATGTCTTCGCGCAGTTCCAGCCCGGCCTCACGGCCGTAGTAGTGGCTCAGTGTGCCGAAGGAGTGGCCATAGCCAAACGTGCGGTACTGCAGCAGGTCGTGGCGCAGGAAGATCTCGTTCAGTTCATGGGCGATGTCGCAGCAACGCATGCCCGGGCGCACCAGCTTCAGGCCGGCCTCATGGACCTCGACGTTGGCCTGCCACAGGCGCAGGTGATCGTCCGGGCAATGGTCGAGGAACAAGGTGCGCTCCAGCGCGGTGTAGTACCCGGCAATCATCGGGAAGCAGTTGAGGCTGAGGATGTCGCCCTTGTTGACCTTGCGGCTGGTGACCGGGTTATGCGCGCCGTCGGTGTTGAGCCCGGACTGGAACCAGGTCCAGGTGTCCATCAGCTCGCTGTCAGGGAAGCTGCGGGCGATCTCGCGGACCATCGCCTGTGTGGCATGCAGCGCCACTTCATGTTCAGGCACCTGGTCACGCAGTGCTTCGACCACTGCCGCCCCACCGATGTCGGCAACCCGTGCGCCATGGCGGATCAGCGCCTGTTCCTCGGCCGACTTGATCATGCGCATGCGCATGCACGCGGCACCGATGTCCAGCAGCTCGGCCCTTGGGTAGCAGGCAGCAAGCTTGGCGTGGTTCTGCAGGTTGAGGTGGTCGTATTCGACGCCGATGCGCGAGGCCAGCGGCAAGGCCTGCTGGATGGCGACGAAGTAATTGTCGCGCTGCCAGTCGGTATAGACGATGTTGTCGGTACCCACCGTGCGCCGCCAAGGCTGGCCGCCGTCGATGTTGGCGCTGATCGACACCACCTTGTCGTGGGTGACTACCAGGGCGTAGGGGCGGCCGAACGAGCAGTAGAGGAAGTCACTGTAATAGTTGACGTTGTGGTACGAGGTGAAGATGGCCGCCTCGATGTCCTGTTCGGCCATGTAGGCCCGCAGGCGGGCATGACGGGCGGCGTACTCCTGCGCGGAGAAGGTCGGTTTGACCTTTTCGCCATTGCGGATTTTCAGGGTCTGGGGCATTTGCATGGTCGGTGTTCCTTGTGGTTGTGAGCACGCTGTTCAGGCCGGCCGCCTGGAAAGCATTGCAACAGAACCGACGAGGACGCTTTTGTATCTATCCGACCTGGAATTGGCGCTACCGCCGGCGTTCCGGCGTGCGCTGTACTGGTGGGAGCCGCGCCAGCTTTGAGAAATTGGGCAAAAGATTTGCTCCCGCAGGCCTCAGCACCTTCCAAAGAGGTGCAAAGAGCTGTGGGAGAGGCCTTGTGTCGCGCAAGGGTGGGTAGCGTCAAGAACGAGGGAAAGTCGCTGGATTCGCTCATGCCCCCCGAAAACCAGCCAGGTCAGCTAAAGTCTTGAGTGGGCTATCACGAGGTGACGATCATGATAAAACAAGAAGCAGATGAGGTGGTTGAGCGGATAAGGGACGATCTGAAGCGACATGGGGTTCTGATCGGTTACGATCCAGAATTGACTCCCCCTGATTTCGGGTGTGACCTTGATTATCAAGTTGCTCAAGTTCGAGAGGATCCCCAAAACCGGGTCGTCGGAATCGTCATACACGACGAAGGGTTGTGGGCTCAGCTCAAGCAGGGGGCCGTATACCGCTGCGTAATCAGTGAATGTGGCGGGAAGCTATTCGGCTTGCCGATCACCATAGAGCCTAGAGATGATGAGTCCTACACCATCCAGTACAAACTCTAGGCACCAGCAGGGTAGCCTGCTTGCCGGACTACCCGCTGAACAAATTCAGTGAAGCGGTGGCAGATCTGTACCCCGCGCTTTAGCCACCACCCGCAGTTGGTAATCGCAGACCACTTGGAATAGCGACTCGGCCAGCAGGTGCAGCCGCTCGACCTCCTCAGCGGGCTTCCCTTCATCCTGTGCCTGGTGATTTGCCCGCATGGCATCCAGAGCCTCCTTCCACAGGGGTTATCCCGCCTCAATCATCCCGATGAAGGTGCGCTTCTCCATTGAACTGACCTTCCTGGCCGGAAAGCATGTGTTCCTGAATACCATCACTGGAGAGCCGTGGCGTCACGCCGGTTATATCTATCGCGTGATATGGGTTCTCGCCATGAAGAAAGCGGGCGTAAGGTGGCGCCGCCCTTACCAGAGCCGCCACACATACGCCTCGATGATGCTCAGCGCTGGCGAAAACCCGATGTGGGTAGCCCAGCAAATGGGTCACAAGGACTGGACCATGATCGCCAAGGTTTATGGTCGCTGGATGCCCTCCGCTGACGTGGGAGCCGGAGGGCGCGCAGAGGCACTTTTCGCGAGTAATGCCAGCTTTATGACAACATCACCTCTAGACCCCGCGGTTTAAGTCAAAACGATCAAGCTCCATGACCTTCACCCAAGCTGCCACGAAGTCCTTGACGAACTTGTCGTTGCCATCGCTGCTGCCATACACCTCGCTCAATGCCCGCAATTGCGCATGCGAACCAAACACCAGGTCGACCCGGCTAGCGGTCCACTTCACCTGCCCGGTCTTGCGATCGCGGCCTTCAAAGCTTTCGTTGTCCGCCGAGGTCGGCTTCCACTCCACCCCCATGTCCAGCAGGTTGCGGAAGAAGTCGTTGCTCAGGGTGCCTGGCTTGTCGGTGAACACGCCTTGCTTGCTGCCCCCATGGTTGGCGCCGAGCACGCGCAGGCCACCGATCAGCACGGTCATTTCCGGGGCGGTGAGGGTCAGCAGTTGGGCCTTGTCCAGCAACAGCTTCTCGGCCTTGACGCTGTAACGGGCCTTGGTGAAGTTACGGAAGCCGTCAGCCAGGGGCTCCAGCGCGGCGAACGACTCGACGTCGGTCTGCGCCTGGGAGGCATCCACCCGGCCTGGGCGGAAGCCCACACTGCCACTGAAGCCGGCATCCTTGGCGGCTTTTTCCACGGCGGCGGTACCTGCCAGCACGATCAGGTCGGCCAGCGAGACCTTGTTGCCAGACTCGGCGCGGATTTTCTCCAGCACCGCCAGCACCTTGTCGGTGCCTTGGTTGGCCGCCCAGCCTTTCTGTGGCTCAAGGCGCAGACGGCCGCCATTGGCACCGCCGCGCTTGTCGGAACCACGGAAGGTCGAAGCAGCAGCCCAGGCCGTGGACACCAGCTCGCCGACGCTCAGGCCCGAGCCGAGGACCTTGGCCTTGAGCGCAGTGATATCTTGCTCACCCAACGCGGGCTGGTCGGCTTTGGGCAGCGGGTCTTGCCAGAGCAGTTCCTCATCGGGCATTTCCGGGCCCAGGTAGCGCGCCAGCGGGCCCATGTCGCGGTGAATCAGCTTGTACCAGGCGCGGGCGAAGGCGTCGGCCAGCTGGTCCGGGTTGTCCTTGAAGCGCCGGGCGATCGGCTCGTAGATCGGGTCGAAACGCAAGGCCAGGTCGGAGGTGAGCATCGATGGCGCATGCTTCTTGGCCGGGTCGTGAGCATCCGGCACGGTGCCCGCGCCCTTGCCCTCCTTCGGCCGCCATTGGTTGGCACCGGCCGGGCTCTTGGTCAGCTCCCATTCGAAATTGAACAGGTTATTGAGGTACTCGTTGCTCCAGCGGGTCGGCGTCGACGTCCAGATCACTTCCAGGCCACTGGTAATGGCATCGCCGCCCTTGCCGCTGCCGAACTTGTTGGCCCAGCCCAGGCCCTGCAGTTCCAGGCCTGCCGCTTCAGGCTCGGGGCCGACGTTGTCGGCGGGGCCGGCACCGTGGGTCTTGCCGAAGGCGTGGCCGCCGGCGATCAGCGCCACGGTTTCTTCATCGTTCATGGCCATGCGGCCGAAGGTTTCTCGAATATCCCGGCCTGACGCCACCGGGTCCGGGTTGCCTTCGGGGCCTTCCGGGTTCACGTAGATCAGGCCCATCTGCACAGCAGCCAGGGGGTTTTCCAGGTTGCGCTCGGCTTGCAAGTTGCGGTTCTGTTCTTCCCCGTGCTTGGCCGGTTCGGCCACCAGGTCACCCTGGCCTGGCGGCTGGGCCTTCTGCTGCTCCTTGCCGTAGCGGGTGTCGCCACCCAGCCAGACCTTTTCCGAGCCCCAGTACACGTCTTCATCCGGCTCCCACACATCGGCGCGGCCGCCAGAGAAACCAAAGGTCTTGAAGCCCATGGATTCCAGCGCCACGTTACCGGTGAGCACGATCAGGTCGGCCCAGGAGATCTTGTTGCCGTACTTCTGCTTGATCGGCCACAGCAGGCGCCGGGCCTTGTCCAGGCTGACGTTGTCCGGCCAGCTGTTGAGCGGGGCGAAACGCTGCTGGCCGGAACCGGCGCCGCCACGGCCATCACCGATGCGGTAGGTGCCGGCGCTGTGCCAGGCCATGCGGATGAACAGCGGGCCATAGTGGCCGAAGTCGGCTGGCCACCAGTCCTGGGAGTCGGTCATCAAGGCGGTCAGGTCTTTTTTCAGGGCCTGGAAGTCGAGGCTCTTGAACGCCTTGGCGTAGTCGAAGTCCGGGTCAGGGCTGGACTTTGACGAGTGTTGATGGAGGATCCTCAGGTTGAGCTGGTCAGGCCACCAGTCTCGGTTGGTGGTGCCGCCACCTGCGGTTTGATGGAACGGGCATTTCGATTCGTTCGACATCTGCTGTTACCTTTGGGTCGGTTATCCAGATTTCCGGTGTATACCAGGTGTTGTTTCAGCCGAGCTCATGGGCTCATGCCTACCCCTCATCAGGTCGGGTCGGTCACGTACCGACACGGGGCTTGCGAAGCTGTCACATCAAGCGCGGCGTGGTCTTGCACCCAGGTGCTGGCACGCCGCCCGCACGTGTGTTTGGCAGGGCCAGGGAAAGACTAGTCGAGCTTGGGCAGAGTTCTAATAGAGTGGCTCTTCCAGGTTGATAGCCCCGGCACATCCATACAAGGCGCAATGGCCGCCGCCGTGCTTCAATACACCGCCAACCCCTCTGCCCCCGGTGAGCCAAGCCCCATGAACCGCAACGACCTGCGCCGCGTCGACATGAACCTGCTGGTGCTTTTCGAAGCCCTGATGATCGAACGCAACCTGACCCGCGTCGGCGAAAAGCTGTTCATCACCCAGTCCACCGTCAGCGCTGCCCTCGCCCGACTGCGCGAGCTGTTCGACGACCCGCTGCTGATCCGCAGCGGCCGGGCCATGGAACCCACCCCCCGGGCCATGCAGATCTTCGCCGAGCTGGGCCCGGCCATGGACGTGATTTCGTCGGCCATCAGCCGCGCCCGCGACTTCGACCCGGCCAACAGTTGCAACCAGTTCCGCCTGGGCCTTTCGGACGATGCCGAGTTCGGCCTGTTCCCGGCCCTGCTGCAGGCCTTGCGCGAAGAAGCGCCCGACATCAGCGTGGTGGTACGCCGCGCCAACTTCCTGCTGATGCCGGGGCTGCTGGCCAGTGGCGAGATTTCCGTGGGCGTGAGCTACACCACCGACCTGCCGGCCACTGCCAAACGCCGCAAACTGCGCGATATCGGCGTGCGCGTGCTGCGCGCCGACGACCGCCCGGGCCCACTGACCCTCGACGAGTACTGCGCGCGGCCCCATGTGATGGTGTCGTTCTCCGGTGACATGAGCGGCAACATCGACCTCGACCTGGCGCGTATCGGCCGCTGCCGCAAAGTGGTGCTGGCCGTGCCGCAGTTCGGCAGCCTGCGTGCCCTGCTGCGCAACACCGAGCTGATCGCCACCGTGCCGGACTACGCCGCCTGCGCCCTGGCCGACGATGGCAGCCTGCGCGCCGACCCGGCCCCGTTCGAAATCACCGAGGCCGAGCTGTCGATGGTGTGGAGCGGCGCCCACGACAACGATCCGGCCGAACGCTGGCTGCGCGAGCGCATCCTGCAGTACATGGCCCGCCCGAGCTGATTCATCGACTTCATCGATAGCCACCATGAATGTCATCAAGTTCCGCCGCCGCCGCTGCGGGCGGAAGATGGCGGCATTCACTGATCGATGAGGCGCTACCCATGAAAACCGGCATGCTCGCTGCCCTGCTCGCCCTGTTCGCTGCCCTTGGCGGTTGTGCCGCGCCGGCTAGCCAGCAGGGTGCCCAGCCCTACGGGCACTTCTACTCAGCCACGGCCATTTCCAGCGTCGCGCTGGCCCCGGGGCAGCACGTGGCCGTGCTGCTCGGGCGCAATGCCGAAAGCACCCTCAGCTACCTGCAGCAGCACCGTGGCGAGGCGGCAACCAGGCAGCAGCCGCGCAGCATTCCAGTGGCTACCCTCAGCGGTGGCAGCCAGGCCTACGACTGGCTGGCACGCTCGCTGGCCCAGCAGTTCGCCGAGGTAGCCTTCTATGAAGACCTGGACAGCCTGCTCGCCGACCATCCGGACGTGATCGTGCTGCTGGACAGCGAAAGCCGCCTGGCCACGGCCGACATCGAGAGCCGGGTGGTGGCGCGCTTCTTCGACAGCCAACTGACCTACATCGGCCGCGCCGAAGGGCGCGCGCACAAGGAGGTCAACGATGTGGCGCGGATGCTGGACGATGAACAGGCCACCAAGGCTGATGCCCTGCGTGATTTCGACGCCTCGTTGCAGCGCTTGCTGGGCAGCAAGGTGTAAGGCGAAACGACGCTCCGGCAGAAAACAGGGAACTCCCACCACGCGCCCGCCCTCTTAAACACTGAGTGGTTTATTTCCTTGTGCTTCACGTTACTGGAGAACACGACATGCGCCACCTACTCCTCGCCCCTGCGCTGCTGCTCCTGCTGCCTGCCGGTGCTGCCCTGGCCCGCGTCGATGCGGGCGACGTCGCCACCTCGGCGGGTGTTTCCGCTTCGCTGTATTCGACGTTCAAAGACGATAAACGAATCATCCCCGCCCGTGACGAGCTGTCTGCATTCGTTGCCAGTGGCGGTGCCATTCGTGGCGCCTACGTGGAGTCGGCGCTGGAGCAGGCCCGCAAGGACAATCCTGGCCTGCAGGCCAGTGACGAAGAGCTGGCCCAGGCAATCCTGTCCCAGGATGACTCGATCGCTCATCATTGAACCTCAACCACGGGCGCACCTGCGGCTGCAACAGCGCCGGTGTGCCTGTGGAAGAGGGTTGACCATGGGCAACATCGAGCTTGATGGCTAGGCTCAAGGACTCACCATGACAAGGAAGCCCCCATGCCATTGCCTCGCCCTCCCCACGCCATCGCCTTGGCGCTACTGATCGCCTGTACCCAGGCAACTGCCGCCGAAGTCACCCCCAAGGACCTGCTCAAGCAGGCCGAAAACGAACAGCCAGCGTACCTGCAGACCCTCCAGGGGCTGGTCTCGGTAGATACCGGTACCGGAACCGAAGCGGGCCTGACGCAGGTCAGTGCCGAGCTGGTGAAGCGCCTCAAGGCGCTGGGGGCCGAAGTGCAGGTACGGCCCGCCAAACCTTCTGTGGGCGACAATATCGTCGGTACGTTCAAAGGCACCGGCAGCAAGGATTTCCTGCTGATGGTGCACTACGACACCGTGTTCGTCCCCGGCACGGTCGCCAAACGCCCCTTCCGGGTCGAAGGCACACGCGCCTTTGGCCCGGGTGTCGCCGATGCCAAAGGCGGGGTAGCGATGATCCTGCACGCACTGAAGTTACTGAACGATCAGCAGTTCAAGGGCTACCGCACGCTCACCGTGCTGTTCAACCCGGATGAAGAAATGGGGTCTGCGGGGTCAAAGCAGATCATTGCCGAACTGGCCCGCAAGCATGACTACGTGTTTTCTTACGAGCCGCCGGACAAAGACGCGGTGACTGTCGCCACCAACGGCATCAACCGGCTCAAGCTCGAGGTCAAGGGCCGTGCCTCTCACGCAGGTTCTGCGCCGGAGGAAGGTCGCAATGCGCTGACCGAGCTCGCGCACCAGTTGCTCCAGCTCAAGGACCTTGGCGATGCCAGCAAAGGCACCACGGTGAACTGGACGCTGGCCAAGGCTGGTGAAAAGGCCAATATCATTCCGGCACTGGCCACGGCCGAAGCGGACATGCGCTACTCGGACCTGGGCGAAACTGACCGGGTGCAGGCCGACGCCCAGCGCATTGTCAAAAAGCAACTGGTGGCCGACACCCAGGCCAGTGTCGTGATCGAAAAAGGCCGACCACCGCTGGCACGCAACCAGGCTTCGAGCGCGCTGGCCGAGACAGCGCAGCGGCTGTACGCGGAGGCTGGTTACAAGATCGAGCCGATTGCCATGCGTTTCGGTACCGACGCCGGGTATGCCTATGTGCCGGGCAGCGACAAGCCCGCGGTGCTGGAAACGCTGGGGGTGGTCGGGGCCGGGTTGCACGGGGACGATGAATACATCGAACTGGGCAGCATTGCGCCGCGGCTTTATTTGACCGTGGCGATGATCAGGCACCTGGCACAGTAATCCACTGCCTGTACCGGCCTCTCGCGGCTAAAGCCGCTCCTGCAAGGGGTGCGCTTGACCTGTAGGAGCGGCTTTAGCCGCAAGAGGCCGGTACAGGCTGGTATCAACCCCAACCATCCATGCGCATCGTCGCCCTGACCAGGCGCTGCTCTTCCTGCTCGATCTCACGCAAGCTGTCGCCAATCCCGTTGATATGCTCGCGCGCCGCCCGCTGCGCCTGCTCGGGCAACTGCTCCATCACCGCGTGATACAACCGTGCGTGCTGGCGGTCGATCTGGCGCTTCTGCGCCGGCCGGCAATACAGGTTGTTGACCGAGGCAAACACCGTGCTCAAGGTCAGGTCGCTCAGTGACTGCAAGGTATGCACCAGCACCGGGTTGTGCGACGCCTCGCTGATTGCCCGGTGAAACGCATGGTCGCGGCGCGCGTGCTCGCGGGGGTCGAGGGTTTCGGCAGCAGCGTGGGCCTCCAGCATGTCTTCATAGCGCCGGCGGATCAGCAGGCGGTCAATATCGGTGGCGCGCAAGGCCGCCAGGCGCGCCGACTCGGCCTCCAGCAAGGCACGCACCTCCAGCAGGTCGAACAGCGTGCGCGGCTGTGAGCTGAACAGGTGCATCAATGGCGTGCCGCTGGCCTGCCCGGTAAGGTCGGCAACGAACGAGCCTCGCCCCTGCTCGGTATCGATGATGCCGCGCCCGCGCAGGATGCGCAGGCCTTCACGTAGCGCAGAACGCGAGCAGCCGAGTTTTTCGACCAGGCGCCGCTCCGACGGCAAGGCCTGGCCGACCTTGAGCACGCCTTCGACGATCAGCCGCTCGACCCGCTCGGCCACCTGGTCCGCGACCTTGGCCTTGCCTTCAACTCCCATGTGCAGACTCCAACTGGTAGGACCACTGCCATTGACCCTTCCAATCTAGCCGCTCAAACCCATGGATAGCCAGCACCTCGCGGAAAAACTGGTAGGACCAGTATCCCAAGCCCTCGACCCATCCCGCCCAGGCGCGCAGGCTGCAAGGGTGATCGGTTTGCCAACAACAACAAAAACTGCCGCTGAGTGAGCCTGATGAACATTCTCTACGACGAACGTGTCGACGGAGCGCTGCCCGCCGTGGATCTGCCCGCGCTGCTGCAGGCGCTGCGTGATGCCCTCCCCGATCTGGAAGTCCTGCACCGCGCGGAAGACCTCAAGCCTTATGAGTGCGACGGCCTCTCGGCCTACCGTACCGTACCGCTGCTGGTGGTGCTGCCCGAACGCCTGGAACAGGTGCAGGCCTTGCTCAAGCTCTGCCACCAGCGTGGCGTGCCGGTGGTGGCTCGCGGTGCCGGCACCGGCCTGTCGGGGGGCGCCCTGCCGCTGGCCAAAGGCATCCTGCTGGTGATGGCGCGCTTCAACCGCATCCTTGAAGTCAACCCGCAAGGCCGATTCGCCCGGGTGCAACCCGGTGTGCGCAACCTGGCCATCTCCCAGGCCGCCGCGCCCCATGGCCTGTACTACGCGCCCGACCCTTCCTCGCAGATCGCCTGCTCGATCGGCGGCAATGTCGCGGAAAACGCCGGTGGCGTGCACTGCCTTAAATACGGCCTGACCGTGCACAACCTGCTCAAGGTCGAGATCCTCACCGTCGAGGGCGAACGCCTGACCCTGGGCAGCGACGCCCTCGACAGCCCGGGCTTCGACTTGCTGGCGCTGTTCACCGGCTCCGAGGGCATGCTCGGCATCGTTACCGAAGTGACCGTCAAACTGCTGCCCAAACCCCAAGTGGCGCGGGTGCTGCTGGCCAGTTTCGACAGTGTCGAGGACGCCGGCCGGGCCGTGGCCGAAATCATCGCCGCCGGCATCATTCCCGGCGGCCTGGAGATGATGGACAACCTGGCGATCCGCGCCGCCGAGGACTTCATCCATGCCGGCTACCCGGTGGACGCGGCCGCCATCCTGCTGTGCGAACTGGATGGCGTGGAAGCCGATGTCCAGGAAGACTGCGAGCGGGTAGCCGGGGTGCTCAAGCAGGCCGGTGCCCGCGAAGTACGCCTGGCCTGTGACGAAGCCGAGCGCGTGCGCTTCTGGGCCGGGCGCAAGAACGCCTTCCCGGCGGTGGGGCGCATTTCGCCGGACTACTACTGCATGGACGGCACCATCCCGCGCCGCGAACTGCCCCGGGTGCTCAAGGGCATCAGCGAACTGAGCGAGGCGTACGGCCTGCGCGTGGCCAACGTGTTCCACGCCGGCGACGGCAACATGCACCCGCTGATCCTGTTCGATGCCAACCTGCCGGGTGAGCTGGAACGCGCCGAGGCCATCGGCGGGCGCATCCTTGAACTGTGCGTGGCGGTGGGCGGCAGCATCACCGGCGAGCACGGTGTGGGGCGCGAGAAAATCAACCAGATGTGCGCGCAGTTCAACAGCGACGAAATCACCTTGTTCCACGCTGTGAAGGCCGCATTCGACCCCCAAGGGTTGCTCAACCCGGGCAAGAACATCCCCACCCTGCACCGCTGCGCCGAGTTCGGCGCCCTGCACGTGCATCACGGGCAATTGCCCTTCCCCGAGCTGGAGCGATTCTGATGAGCGTGGACCGCGACATGAGCCAGGACCTGCTCGAACAGGTCAACCAGGCCCTGAACCTGGGCACGCCGCTGCGCATCCAGGGTGGCAACAGCAAAGCCATGCTTGGCCGCCCGGTGGCTGGCGAAATACTCGATGCCCGCCCCCACCGGGGCATCGTCAGCTACGACCCGACCGAACTGGTGCTCACGGCCCGCGCAGGTACGCCGTTGCTGGAAATCGAAGCGGCGCTGCACGAGGCCGGGCAGATGCTGCCCTGCGAGCCACCGCACCTGGGCGCCGAGGCAACCCTTGGCGGCATGGTCGCGGCCGGTTTGTCGGGTCCGCGTCGGCCGTGGGCTGGCTCGGTACGTGACTATGTGCTCGGCACGCGGGTGATCACCGGGCACGGCAAGCTGCTGCGTTTTGGCGGTGAAGTGATGAAGAACGTTGCAGGCTACGACGTCTCGCGGCTGATGGCCGGCAGCTTTGGCTGCCTGGGGCTGTTGACCGAAGTGTCGCTGAAGGTACTGCCACGCCCACGTGCGTGCCTCAGCCTGCGCTTACCGATGGACCGCCACCAGGCCCTGGCCGAACTGGCCGAATGGGGCCAGCAACCGTTGCCGATCAGCGCCGCCTGCCACGATGGCGACACCTTGTACCTGCGCCTGGAAGGCGGTGAAGGCTCGGTGCAGTCGGCCCGCCAGCGCCTGGGCGGCGACGAACTCGACAGCCGTTTCTGGAGCGACCTGCGCGAACAGCGCCTGGCCTTCTTCGATGACCGGGCACCGCTGTGGCGGTTGTCGGTGCCGACGGCCAGCGGTGATCTCGACCTGCCTGGGCAACAGCTGATCGACTGGGGCGGCGCGCAACGCTGGCTCAAGTCGACGGCACCGGCGCAGCTGATCCGTGAACAGGCCGCCAAGGTCGGCGGCCACGTCACCGGCTACACCCCGGGCGATGACAGCACCGCTCCGCTGCCCGCAGCACTGATGCGCTACCACCACGCCCTCAAGCAGCAACTCGATCCCCAGGGCGTGTTCAACCCTGGCCGCCTGTACCCGGACCTGTGAGGCCACGCCCATGCAAACCAACCTGAGCGAAAGCGCCAAGCGCCTGGCCCGCGGCGAAGAAGCCGAAAGCATTCTGCGTTCGTGCGTGCACTGCGGTTTCTGCACGGCCACCTGCCCGACCTACCAGTTGCTCGGCGACGAACTGGACGGGCCACGTGGGCGCATCTACCTGATCAAGCAGGTGCTTGAAGGCGCGCCGGTCACCGCCAGCACGCAACTGCACCTGGACCGCTGCCTGACCTGCCGCAACTGTGAAACCACCTGCCCGTCAGGGGTGAAGTACCACGACCTGCTGGATATCGGCCGCGCCGTGGTCGAGCAGCAGGTACCGCGCCCGCTCGGCCAGCGCCTGCTGCGCCAGGGCCTGCGCGCAGTGGTGCCGCGCCCGGCGCTGTTCAAGGCGCTGACCCGCACTGGCCAGGCCCTGCGGCCGGTACTGCCGGCCAGCCTCAAGAGCAAGCTGCCGGCCCAGGTGGCGCCGGCCGGCGAACGCCCCGCACCGCGCCATGCCCGGCGCATCCTGTTGCTCGAAGGCTGCGTGCAGGCCGCCTTGTCGCCCAACACCAACGCGGCCACCGCGCGCCTGCTCGACCGCCTGGGCATCAGCGTGGAGCCAGCCTGCGAGGCCGGTTGCTGCGGCGCGGTGGATTACCACCTCAATGCCCAGGAACAGGGCCTGCAACGCGCACGGCGCAACATCGATGCCTGGTGGCCGGCCATCGAGGCAGGTGCCGAGGCCATCGTGCAGACCGCCAGTGGCTGCGGCGCCTTTGTGCGTGACTACGGCCACCTGCTGGAAAAAGACCCGCACTACGCCGCCAAGGCGGCGCGGGTCAGCGCGCTGTCGCGGGACCTGGTCGAAGTGCTGCGCGACGAGCCGATCGAACAGCTCGGCCTGTGCGCCGAACAGCGCCTGGCCTTCCATTGCCCATGCACCCTGCAGCATGCGCTCAAGCTCGGCGGCCAGGTGGAAAGCCTGCTGACGCGGCTGGGCTTCACCCTCACCCCGGTGCCGGACGGCCACTTGTGCTGTGGCTCGGCCGGCACTTATTCGCTGACCCAGCCGGCACTGTCGCGGCAACTGCGCGACAACCGCCTGAATGCGCTGGAAAGCGGCAAACCGCAAGTCATCGCCACCGCCAACATCGGCTGCCAGACCCACCTCGACGGGGCCGGGCGCACGCCGGTGCGGCACTGGATCGAAATCGTCGAAGCAGCTTTGAGCCAGGAGAACAGCCATGCATAGCAAGTCCGTGATCGGCCAGGCAGAAGTGACCCGCCTGCTCGCTGCCGCCCGCCAGGAAGCCCAGGCGCAACAGTGGAACGTGACCATCGCCGTGGTCGACGACGGCGGCCATCCGCTGGCCCTGGAGCGCATGGACGGCTGCGCGCCGTCCAGCGCCTACATCGCCGTGGAAAAAGCCCGCAGTGCCGCACTGGGGCGCAAGGAAACCCGCGACTTCGAACAGATGGTCAATGGCGGGCGCACCGCCTTCGTCACCGCGCCGCTGCTGACCAGCCTGGAAGGCGGTGTGCCCGTGCTGGTCGATGGCCAGGTGGTAGGTGCCATCGGCGTGTCCGGGGTCAAGCCCGAACAGGATGCCCAGGTGGCCAAGGCAGGCGCGGCTGCCCTTTAGACCCGGCTTCGGCTTCTTCGCGGCGAAAGCCGCTCCCACAAGGACCGCACAGGTTTCAAAGGTTGCGCAGTACCTGTAGGAGCGGCTTCAGCCGCGAAGTGGCCGGCACAAGCGGCACACTTTCTGAAACCTGAACACCGAGCGAGAAGACAATGACCCATCAACTCAAGGTCGACCCGACCCTGCAACGCTTCATCGAGGATGAAGTGCTGCCCGGCACCGGCATCGACGCCGCCAGCTTCTGGCAAGGCTTCAGCACCCTGGTCCACGACCTCGCCCCGCGCAACCGCGAGCTGCTCGCCGAACGCGACCGCTTGCAGCGCGAACTGGACACCTGGCACCGCCAGCATCCCGGCCCGATCAGCGACATGCCCGCCTACCAGGCCTTCCTGCGCAGCATCGGCTACCTGGTCGACACGCCGCAGCAGGCGCGTATCAGCACCACCCAGGTCGACCGCGAAATCGCCGAGCAAGCCGGCCCGCAACTGGTAGTCCCGCTGAGCAACGCCCGCTATGCCCTGAACGCCGCCAACGCCCGCTGGGGCTCGCTGTACGATGCGCTGTATGGCACCGACGCCATTGCAGACAATGACGGCGCCGAGCGCGGCCAAGGCTATAACCCGTTGCGCGGTGCACGGGTGATTGCATTCGGCCGGGATTTTCTCGACCGCTCGGCAGCGCTTGCAGGCGCTTCCCATGCTGACGCCCAGGCCTACGCGATCAACCAGGGCAAGCTGCAGGTGACCTTGAGCGATGGCCGCCAGGTCGGCCTGGAAGACACCGCGCAACTGCGCGGCTATCAAGGCGAACCCGGCCAGCCAACGGCAATCCTGCTGCAACACCATCGCCTGCACTTCGAAATCCAGATCGACCCGGCCAGCACCATCGGCAAGGCCGACCGCGCCGGGGTCAAGGACATTCTTGTCGAGGCCGCGCTGACCACCATCATCGACTGCGAAGACTCGGTGGCGGCGGTGGATGCCGAGGACAAGGTCAACGTCTATCGCAACTGGCTGGGCCTGATGAAGGGCGACCTCAGCGAGCAGGTAAACAAGGGTGGCAAGACCTTTACCCGCGCGCTGGCCAAGGACCGCGAATACCACGGTGCAAATGGCCAGCCACTGACCTTGCCCGGCCGCTCGCTGCTGTTCATCCGCAACGTCGGCCACCTCATGACCAACCCGGCGATCCACGACCGCGATGGCCGGGAGATCCCCGAAGGCATCCTCGATGCCGTGGTCACCAGCCTGATCGGCCTGCACGACCTCAAGCGCCGCGGCAACTCCCGCGAAGGCAGCCTGTACATCGTCAAGCCGAAGATGCACGGCCCGGCCGAGGTCGCCTTCGCCGACCAGCTGTTCGGCCGCGTCGAGGACCTGCTGGGCCTGCCCCGGCACACCTTGAAAATGGGCATCATGGACGAAGAGCGGCGCACCAGCGTCAACCTGGCGGCCTGCATCGCCAGCGCGGCGGCACGGGTGGTGTTCATCAATACCGGGTTCCTTGACCGCACCGGCGATGAGATGCACACCGCCATGGAGGCCGGTGCCATGCTGCGCAAGGGCGACATGAAAGGCAGCACCTGGATCCAGGCCTATGAACGCAGCAACGTGCTGGTCGGGCTGGCCTGCGGCCTGCGCGGCAAGGCGCAGATCGGCAAGGGCATGTGGGCCATGCCCGACCTGATGGCGGCCATGCTCGAACAGAAGATCGCCCAGCCGCGTGCCGGCGCCAACACCGCCTGGGTGCCCTCGCCCACTGCCGCGACCTTGCATGCGCTGCATTATCACCAGGTGGACGTGCCTGCGGTGCAGGCACAGCTGGAGCAGGTCGACCTGGGGGCTGAGCGCGAACAGCTGCTGCACGACCTGCTGAGCATTCCAGTAAGCCCGGGCCGGCCCTGGAGCGCGGACGATATCCAGGCCGAACTGGATAACAACTGCCAGGGCATCCTCGGCTATGTGGTGCGCTGGGTCGAGCAAGGAGTGGGGTGTTCGAAGGTGCCGGACATCCATGACGTCGGGCTGATGGAGGACCGCGCCACCTTGCGTATCTCGGCCCAGCACATCGCCAACTGGCTGCACCATGGGGTGGTCAGCAGTGACCAGGTCGAGGCGACGCTGCAGCGCATGGCCAACGTGGTGGACCAGCAGAATGCCGGCGATGCTGCGTACCGGCCGATGGCAGGGAACCTTGCCGGCTCGCATGCGTTCCGTGCGGCACACGAGTTGGTGTTCAAGGGGCGTGAACAGCCTAGCGGGTATACCGAGCCGCTGCTGCATGGGTGGCGCTTGAAGTTCAAGCAGGAGGTTAAAGGGTAACGCCGCTGTTGGAGTAGCGGCCTTGCCGGGGCGCCGAACCGGCAAGGCCGCTCATCAGCGCTGAAAATGTTGTGGCAAGCACCTGTCAGCCCAGCCCCCCCCTACTTCCCCAGCCCCTTGCGCTCCAAAGCCGAACCCAGCGCATCCGCCTGCCCCCAGGCAAACTGGAAGCCGGCAGCGCCAACACCACTGCCGGCGTGCAGCACTTATCGCCAGTCGACCCTGTTCATAAAGAAGGCCTGCGCATTCGCCTCCAGGCTCTCCAGGTGATAGCCCCCCTCCTGCACAATCACACACGGCAACCGCAACGCCCGAATCCGCTCACCCAACGCCGCAAACCCGTCAGTCGTCACCGCCACCTTGCTCTGCGGATCCTGCTCATAGATATCGAACCC
Source organism: Pseudomonas sp. NBRC 111123 (assembly GCF_001320205.1). NCBI lineage: Bacteria > Pseudomonadati > Pseudomonadota > Gammaproteobacteria > Pseudomonadales > Pseudomonadaceae > Pseudomonas > Pseudomonas sp. NBRC 111123. The sequence continues at coordinate 5,801 of NZ_BCAZ01000021.1, read as the reverse complement.
AAGCGACAACACCAGCACCTCGGCGCCAAAGTCCTTCACCGCATCCAGCGCGATCTCCAGCTGCCCCATAAAGTCCGCCTCGCTGGCCCCATGGGCCATCGGCAGGTTCAGGTTGTACCCCTCCCCCACGCCACTGCCGCGCTCGTCCTCGAACCCCGCCACCCCCGGATAGAAATTGGTCGGGTCACCATGGGTCGACACGTACAGCACATCGTTACGTTCGTAGAAGATCTCCTGGATCCCCTGCCCGTGGTGCATGTCGGTGTCGAGAATCGCCACACGGCTATAGCGGCTGCGCAGTGCCTGAGCCGCCACCGCGGCATTGTTGATGTAGCAGAACCCTCCGGCTGCATCGAACCGTGCATGGTGCCCCGGTGGCCGGCACAGCGCGTAGGCGGCGGGCTGGCCATCGAGAATGGCCTTGGCCGCGGCCACCGCGCTCTGCGCCGACCAGTAGGCCGAACGCCAGGTGTTTTCACCCACCGGGCAGCTGCCGTCGGCCAGGTAGCGCGCAGCCTGGGCGAGGATGCCGCGCAGGGCGTTGGGCTCGCGCACGAAGATGTTCGACATCACCTCGTCGCCCCAGTCCTCGGGCACGTCCTTCCAGCGCGCATGGGCCTCTTCGAGGAACGCCAGGTACGCTTCGCCGTGCACAGCTTTGAGCGGCGCCAGGCCGGCATCGTCGGGCTGGCGGATGTCGAAGCCCAGGTCCTTGGCGGCCTGCAGCAGGTGCTGGGCGCGCTCGGGGACTTCCTGCGGGGTGCGCATGGCACCGCGCGAGTAGTAGCTGCGCGGATGGTGCAGCAGCTGTTCGGGGTGGAAGTAGCAACGCATCAGGCTTCTCCTTGTTCGACCTGGCCGGCGCGGGCCAGCACGGCATTGAGCAGAACATCGACGCCCTGGCGGGCATCTTCGGGCAGTACGTCTTCGGCTTCGTTGTGGCTCAGGCCACCGACGCAGGGGATGAACACCATCGCCGTCGGGCAGTAGCGGGCCAGCAGGATGGCGTCGTGGCCGGCGCCGCTGACGATGGTCTGCTGGGCATAACCAAGCCCGTCCACCGCCTGCTGCACGGCAGCGACACAGTCGGCGTCGAACGGCGTCGCCGGGCTGACCCAATGGCGTTCGATACGGACCTGCAGACCGCGCGGGTTGGCGATGGCCTGCAGCTTCAGGGTCAGGTCGCGTTCCATGGCCTCGATGGCTTCGTCGCGGTGGTGGCGCAGGTCGACGGTGAAGCGCAGCACGCCGGGGATGGTGTTGCGCGAGGATTTGGCGATCGACAGTTCACCCACGGTGGTCAGGCCTTCTGGCGCAAAGTCTGCCGCCAGTTGCTCGACCGCCTGGATCATCCGCGCGGCACCGTACAGGGCGTCCTTGCGCAGCGGCATCGGCGTGGTGCCGGCGTGGGCGGCCATGCCTTCGACGGTCACATCCAGCCAGCGGATGGCCTGGCCACCGCTGACCACGCCGATGGCCTTGGCGTTGTCTTCAAGGATCGGGCCTTGCTCGATGTGCGCCTCGAAATAGGCGTCGACCTGGCCGCCCAACGGGCGCTGGCCGGCGTAGCCGGTGCGCTGCAGTTCGTCAGCGACGCTGATGCCATCGGCATCGCGGATGGCCAGAGCCTGGTCCAGCGCCAGGGTGCCGGTGAATACCGCCGAGCCGAACATGGCCGGGGTGAAGCGCGCGCCCTCCTCGTTCGTCCACACCGCGATTTCCAGCGGCTTGCGGGTGTGGATGCCAAGGTCGTTGAGGCGGCGAACCACTTCAAGGCCCGCCAGCACGCCATAGACGCCATCGAATCGGCCGCCCTCGGGCTGGGTGTCGAGGTGGCTGCCCATCATCACCGGGGCGGCAGCTGGGTCGCTGCCGGCGCGGCGGGCGAACAGGTTGCCGATGGCATCCACCGTCAGCGTCAGGCCGGCTTCGCGGCACCAGTGGCTGAACAGTTCACGGCCGGCCTTGTCCTCGTCGCTCAGGGCCAGGCGGCAGCTGCCGCCACGGGCGGTGGCACCGACTTCGGCCATGGCCATCAGGCTCGCCCACAGGCGTTCGCCATTGCTTTTCAACATGTGCGGGTACTCCAGAATCAGGTGGATCGATCAGGCCAGTTCCAGGCGCTGGCTACGGGCGTACTGGCGTGCCAGGGCAAGCACGCAGACCAGGGAAATGCTGGCGATCAGGGTGTAGAACACGGCCATCGGCCACCATTGTCCGGTGAAGGTGTGGGCCAGCCAGGTGCCGATCAGTGGCGTGAGGCCGCCAGCGATGGCGCCACAAACCTGGTAGGCCATGGAAATCGCGGTGTAGCGCACGCGGGTGTCGAACATGCCGCTGACGTAGCCGGCGATCACCGCATAGAACGACGCCATGCAAGCCGCCGCCAGGGCGATGCCAAGCACGATCAGCGGGCCTTCGCCGGAGCTGACCAACACGAACATCGGGTACGGCGAGGCCATCGCCAGCAGGGCGACCAGGGCCAGGAAGCGGGTGGCTCCGAGCTTTTCCGAGAGCCAGGCGGCCAGCGGCTGTACGCAGAACTGGATGACCGCCACGAAGAACAGGCATTCGAGGATCAGCGAGCGCTCAAGGTGCAACTGCTGGGTGGTGTAGCTGATCATGAAGGTGTTGGTGAAATAGACCCCGGCGATACCCAGGGTGTTGGCACCGATGCACAGCAACAGCGGGCGCCAGGCAGTACGCAGTACTTCCAGCACCGGTGCCTGTTCCTTGCGCTGGGCCCTGGCTGCCTGCTCGCGGCTGGCAATGAACTCGGGGGACTCGTTGACCCCCAGGCGAATCGCCAGGCCCACCAGCAGCAACAGCGCGCTGGCCAGGAACGGCACACGCCAGCCCCAGCTCATCAGGTCTTCTTCCGGCAGGCGGGTCACCGCGCCAAAGGCCAGCAGCGACAGGATCAGGCCTGCAGGGCTGCCCAGCTGGGCGAACGACGCGAAAAAGTTGCGGCGGCCCTTGGGCGCATGTTCGCCGGCCATCAGCACGGCCCCGCCCCACTCACCGCCCACGGCAATGCCCTGGATCACCCGCAGGATGATCAGCAGCACCGGCGCAGCGGCGCCGATCTGCGCGTAGGTCGGCAACAGGCCGATGCACACGGTCACGATGCCCATCATCAGCAGGGTGATGACCAGCGACTTCTTGCGGCCGATGCGGTCGCCCACGTGGCCAAAGACAATGCCACCCAGCGGCCGGGCGAAGAAGCCCACGGCGAAGGTGCCGAACGCGGCCATGGTGCTGAACAGGCTGTCGTCGGAGGGGAAGAACAAGGCACCGAACACCAGGGCGGCGGCGGTGGCGTAAATGTAGAAGTCGTACCACTCGATCATGGTGCCGATGAACGCGGCGGCGGCGGCACGACGCGGCTGGGGCGAAGCGGTGGGCTTCATGGTGGCTCCTTTGCTTGTTTTTCTGGCAGGAGTTAAGGGGGTCACGGTTGCGCTCTGGTGGCGCTTGGCTTGGTGGCCGGTGTTGGCTTGCCCGCGAAGAGGCCAGCACCGATATCACAGGCCTCAATGACTGCGATTTATCGTCCTGGGGCTATGATTAGTCAATTTTCTATTTATTATTCGCACTATTAGCCCTGCTTATCATCGAGCCTGCCATGTCCGACCGCCTGCTCAACGACCGCCTCGACTGGAACCTGCTGCGCACCTTCCGCGTGATCGGCCAGGAGCTGTCCATCAGCCGCGCGGCTGCCCGCCTGCACCTTACCCAACCGGCCGTGAGCCAAGCGCTGAAACGCCTCGAAGAACAGCTCGGCCGCCAGCTGATCGCTCGCCGTGGGCCACGCTTCGTGCTCACCGACATGGGCGAGCAGCTGTTTCAGCTGGCCGGTGAGGTGTATGGGCAGATGTCGCAGATCGGCGGCCTGCTGGAGCAGCCGGCGGACGAACTGGTAGGCAAGGTGCGCTTGCTGATGATCAGCCGCATCGTCAGCGAGCGGTTCGATGACTTCCTGGCGGACTTCCATCGCCAGCACCCAAGGGTCGATCTGGAAATCGACGTGATGCGCAGCTCGGACATCGTTGCCGCATTGCAGGAAAAAACCGCCACCGCAGGCCTGAGCCTCAATCGCCGGCCGCAACCACGCCTGGAACAGCGGCTGTTCCTGCGCCAGCGCTATGCGTTTTTCTGCGGCAAGCACCATGCCTTGTTCGGCCAGGCCGAGGGCGATCTGCAGCGGGAGAATTTCGTCAGTTTCACCAGCGACCAGATTGGCGGCATGCTGTCGCCGCTGACCATTTTCCGCGACCAGCAGGGGTTTTCCGGGCGGATCGTGGCGTCGTCGCCGAGCCTTGAAGAAGTGCGCCGACTGGTGATTGCCGGGTTCGGCATCGGCTGCCTGCCCGAGCATGTGGTAGCGCCGGACGTGGCGGCGGGGCTGCTGTGGAAGCTGCCACCTGAAGAAGGGATTGCCGATGTGGACATTCACCTGTTGTGGAACAGGGAACAGCGGTTGAGCCGGGCCGAAGAGGTGTTTATCGAAGCATTGCAACAGTGCTTGATCTAACGCTTTTGAGCCGCACGATAGACCTCACTCCACTCGCGCTTGCCAACGGATACCACCACTACAACGATCCGCGCCTCCTCGACTCGATAGACCAGGCGAGGCCCTGAAGTATGCACGGCGTGATTGCCGACCTGGGCACTGCCGAAGGCGCCGAAACCCTGTTCGCCGCCCACCCGCAGACCGATATCCTGGTCAACAACCTGGGCATCTACGACGACGTAGACTTCTTCGAGGTGCCCGACAGCGAGTGGGAGCGCTTCTACGACGTCAACGTGTTGTCCGGCGTGCGCCTGGCTCGCCACTATGCCCCGGGCATGGTTGGCAAAGGCTGGGGGCGGATCCTGTTCATCTCCTCCGAATCGGGCATCGCCATCCCCGCCGACATGATCAACTACGGTGTGACCAAGGCCGCCAACCTTGCCGTGTCCCACGGCCTTGCCAAGCGCCTGGCCGGCACCGGGGTAACGGTCAATGCCGTGCTGCCCGGCCCGACCCTGACCGACGGCGTCGCCGCACTGGTGGCCGACGCCGCCCAGGCCTCCGGGCGCAGCATCCGTGAAGAAGCCGACCACTTCGTGCGCAACGCACGGCCAAGCTCGATCATCCAGCGCGTCGCCGAGGTCGACGAAGTCGCTCACCTGGCGGTGTACCTGGCCTCCCCTTATTCCTCTGCCACCACCGGCGCGGCCCTGCGGGTCGACGGCGGTGTGGTCGACAGCCTCGCTATCTGAATCCAACTGGAGACTTACACCATGGCAGCTGCCTACGCTTCCCTGCACACCCAACACAGCCCTGACCACGTCTGGGCCCTGATCGGCGGCTTCGACAACCTGCCCGACTGGCTGCCGTTCATCCCTGAAAGCCTGTCCAGCGAAGGCGGCCGCGTGCGCTCGCTGAAAGACCCAGACGGCAACAGCATCGTCGAACGCCTGATGGCCTTCGACGAAAAGGCACGCAGCTACAGCTACACGATCCTCACCAGCCCGTTCCCGGTGACGGGCTACCTGTCGACCCTGCGGGTCAAGGCCGATGGCCAGGGCAGCCTGATCGAATGGTTCGGCGAATTCACCCCGGCCGGGGTCAGCGATGCAGAGGCGCAGGCGCTGTTCAAGGGCATCTATGAAGGTGGCCTGCAGGCTTTGGCATCCACTTTGGATTGAAAACATGGGGGCGCTTTGCGCCCCATTCGCAATTGAAGGCGGGCGGATGCGGCGGAAAGTGGGTGGCTCGCCTGAATTGAACTGTCTTGGGCAGGTGTCAGCCTCGA